>JAUNTE010000281.1 GCA_030538855.1 Oscillospiraceae bacterium | reverse complement strand
ATACCCCGGGCTGTACCCTGATCGGCCCTAAAGGGCAGATTACCATTGAGGAAGGGGTCATCATTGCCAAACGGCACCTGCATTTGATACCGCCCTCGGCGGAAAAACTGGGCGTTGTGGACGGCGAGACGATTCGGGTATGCTGCGGGAAACCGGGCCGTAAGCTGATTTTTGACGACGTTGTGGTGCGGGTAAGCGCCAAAGCGGGCGACGCGATGCACATTGACACCGATGAAGCCAATGCGGCCGGGGGCCCGAATGAGGGCGAGATCGTCCGGTAAAACTGACATGCGGCTTTGGATAAGATTATAAAGGCACGATAGAAAATGAGACGGCGGGGCATTCATGATGCCCGGCCGTTTTGTTGTATATGGGAACCACTGGCTGGGCCAGTGGTTCTCAAAAGCTTATGGCGATGAACAGAAAAAATATCCGAATAAAGTGAGGAACTGTTAAAAATTGGTAGAGAAATAAAAGTGGGTGTTGCAATGGCAAACAAGGGAACACCTTATCGCTATTTTAATAGCAGGAGGGCGTTCTATGCAAGCGAAAAAAATCTAATGAGCCCTATAGGCTCTGCTGGTAATAGGCCCCAAGGAGGCTTATGCAAACCACCGGCACTGCCGGTGGTTGTGATGGTAACGAAAAACTACGCGTTTTACTTGTAGGTGTTTATTTTAGTGCTGCACCGCTTGTAAAACGTTTACCCGGATACGCCGTAAAACGGGCTGAGGATATCAAGTCTGTTTTTGATTGCTTTGCAGCAGCTTGAAGAAAGCCGGTTTTCTCATACACGGGAAAGAGTGCGTGTTGTTCCCTTGCTTTTTGGATAACACCAAAGTATAATAAAGAAAAATGTGGTATTTTTCACCAAATATTGTATTGTTGTGAGGGAGATGTGATGTCGAGTTCATCTCTTTATGCGGAAATTGTTTTATATCAGACCAGGATAGAGAGATGAATGACGTCGGTTGTTTTATTAGAAAATAAAATTAGCGAACAACAAAAGGCTGTTATACGTTTTCGGTTAAAAAAAGAAGATTATGAAAAAGAATTTGACGATATGGATGGGCGGAGGCGTATGACTTTTAAAAAGCATCGCGCAGGGGGGGATGAAACAATAAAGCCTTACCATAGCTTGCGGAAAGGGAAAAAATGAAGAGTAAAAGTAGTATTTATACCATTGCGGCTGCAGCCGCCGCGATCATTCTGATACTGGGAGTGTTTTTTATGTCTGCAAATAAACAGGCCGAAAATGTGTTTGAAGAGATGTATTAGTCTGTGAAAAGCCCTGAAAAAACAGAGAGCAGTTTTGGCTTTATGACAGGAATTGGTAAATTGGTAAAGACTATGGAAGCAGATGAATTTTATATGTGTGCATATAAAACGACATTAAATCAAGGAGAAGATATTTTTCTGAATATCGATATGAAAAATGAGCTTATCTATATTATGGCCAGTATTGAAATAGAGCCAAAACATCAAAGAAGCCTTTATTATATATATGTCTACGATATAAAAACAAGGAAGCTTCAGATAGCGCCGCTGACGATTTTTACCTATGGTTACCGTGACGCGGGTGTGGAGATGGCGATAGAGGAAGGAGAAGAGGTGTCGGCTTTTTTAAAGGAACATGAGATCACCAGGGAAGAGATCGAAGGATACCGGGATCACTTTTTATATGACAAGGTGCTGAGGGACTGGGTAGAGGGCAACGGAGAACGAAGCCTGTTTACACAAGAGGACCACGGGGATTATGAGACACAGGATAATACCTTTTTGCATTTGGGTGAAGATTGGATGTAGTGAAGGAGCGTTTTACTTTTGCATGAAGGATAAAATAGAATAAATTGAAACACAGAATAAAATATGCTATCATAAAAGCACTTTATATTAAAAGAGGTGAGGCGCATGGAAGAGTACCGGTTTGAACGGGAAGGACCCATGCGCCTTGACCGTTTTTTGCAGGAAAAGCGGCCGATGCTCTCTTACAGTAAGCTGTGCCGCCTTCTGCGTGAAAATAAAATCAAGGTAAACGGCAAAAAGCAGCCGTTATCCTTGCGGCTATGCAAAGGAGACCGGGTAGCTTTATATCTGCCGCCGCAGGATAAACGGTTACAGGTGATTTTTGAGGATGAAGCGCTGGCAGTGCTGTATAAGCCCGCGGGGCTGCCGACGCTGGACAGGGAGGACCCGGAAAAGGATACGCTGGAAAAGCGTTTCCGGTGTGGGTGCATCCAAAACGCAGACGGAAAAGGTTTTTTACCCAGCGTCTGCCATCGGCTGGACACCGGCACAGAGGGGCTGGTGCTGGCGGCAAAAACGCAGGAGGCCGAAAGCTTTTTGACGCAGGCCCTCCGTGACAGGCTGATCAAAAAAGAATATCTTTGCGTTACGTTCGGTAAACCGAAAGAAAAAAAGGCGCGTCTGCGGGGCTGGCTTTATAAAGACGCCGAAAAAGGCAGGGTGCGCGTTTTAGACGCCCCGCGGCCCGGCGCAAAAACCATTGAGACATGGTATGAGGTGCAGGCGGAGAGCGGCAGGCTTGCGCTTTTACGGATAGAACTGCCGACAGGGCGGACCCATCAGATACGGGCGCATATGGCCTCGATCGGGTGCCCTGTGCTGGGGGACGGCAAATACGGCGACAACGCCGCCAACCGCGCCTACCATTTTCGTTATCAGGCGCTGTGCGCATGGCGGCTCACCTTTGCCGCCGCGCTGCCCGCGCCCTGGCAAAGGTATGAAAACAGAGTATTCACCCTGCCAAAGCCATGGTACTGCGCGCAGGTGATCGAAAAAATATTGCAGTGAAGAGGGAGAACAGATGAAACTGAACCATTTATTCGAGCGGGGAAAGCCGACTTTTTCCCTGGAAATATTTCCGCCCAAAAAAGACAGCGCCATCGAAGGCATCTACCGCACGCTGGAGGAGCTGACCGAGATAAAGCCGGATTTTATCAGCGTTACCTATGGGGCTGGCGGCGGCGAAGCGGGCGCTACGACCTGTGAATTGGCCTCTCATATCAAGCATCAGCTGGGTATTGAGCCTTTGGCCCATTTTACCTGCGTAAATTCTACCCGCAGGCAGG
>JAUNTE010000023.1 GCA_030538855.1 Oscillospiraceae bacterium | reverse complement strand
GGGGGAGTTTATAAAAACAGCCCTGTCATGAAAAACAGCAGGAAACGAAAAACGCTGTGGCTGCGGTTATAAGGTTTATTTTTTATTGTTACGCGGCGCGCGTTTAAAAAAGCGCACTGCTCCACAATAAAAAATAGCCGCAGCGAAGCGGAGGCTGCTTTTTTGGCTATTCGTCCGGTTGCCGTAATAGCGGCGAGGGCGAGGCCATCGAGATCAAATATTTTTTATTGTGCAGCAATAAAAACGATGGGGCCAAGGTTACAAGGTTTTTTGCCCTGTGCGCTTTTAAACGCGCCGCTGTACCATGAAAACAAAAGACAAAAAGCAGGAGGGCCGGCCTGTTTAAAGCCAAAAGATAAACCTGCCGAGGGCAAAATATGCGGCGCATTTTGTAGGGCGGCATCGTGCCTTTCAGCAGCGGGCTGTGTGCAGGGCAGGGCTTTTAAAAGCCGGATAAAAACGTTATAAAACCGCCGCAGAAAAAATTCTGCTGCAGTTTTATGGTGCCTGACAGGCGGGCTTGCAGGGTTTACGGGACCGCAAAAAGCCCCGCCTTTTAAAGGCGGGGCTTACAGATGAAACGGGAAAAAACAGCGGCGGCTTTTAAAGGAGAAAAGGGGCGTTTCAGGATAACGCCGCCGGAGAAAAGCGCCCGGCAAACATTTGAAAGGCGGCAGAGCGGCCCCGTTTGATTGATATGCGCCCGCAGACAGCGCGATGAACAGGGATCCATCAGCCCACATCCAAGTCTGTGCCCGCCGCGTCCACGATCTCTATTTTTGCATCCGCCGCGGCCCGGCTGGTACCGCAAAAAATGAGAGAACCAAACTTTTCGTCGTCTTCCATGCTGACAAAAGTTTCATGATCTGGATAAGCGGCCTTCAATTCATGAGAGAGGCTCTCGACAGATCCACCGTTGTCCAGCCAGTAAAACTCCAGGTAATCGCCGCCTTTCACCGCCGAAAGGTGTGTGCCGGCAAGGCCGCCTTTTAAATCATCGGTTACGGCGACGGTATAACCGGCAGCTTCAAGGTTTTTTTGCATGGCGTCGCTGGAGGGGAAATAGGTCCCCTTCCCGCAGGCGGCCAAAGCCAGGCATAATGCGCCGGTGATAAACAGTACCATATATTTTTTCATTTCAGTTTCTCCGTTTTTAAAAGTTTTTTCGGTGACGCCTTTTTGCAGCGTGTCGCCGTAAGCGGCAAAACCGCGAATGAAAAAGGCGGGTATGGTACGCCCTGTTGAAGGGTACGCCCCGGCTTTTCCGATAAGAAAAAGCCCTTTCATGCCGGGGCGCCCCGCGCGGATTTTTATTTAGCGCTGTTTTTTATGGGCAGAGAAAGAGGCGGCATTTTTGCGTGTAAAGCGGATAAAAAGCTTTAAGAAAACGGAATGGTAAGGGTCGCGCCGCCGTTTTTCATGTTATACATATCGTAGGGGTCGTAGTAGAGGGTGCAGGAGGTAAGCTCTTTTGAAGCAGCCGCCAGTATACTGCAGCGCACGCTGGCCCCTGCGGGCAGGCGGGAAGAAAACGCGTCCAGATATAACGCGTTTTCAGGCGTTTCAGGTAAAAGCAGCCCGGTAAGATGGGCGTAAAGGCCGGAGGGCGCCTGTAGATGGCCGGGGACAAAAGAGGGCGCGTACATCTCTGTGCGGCCGTCGTTTGTCAGGGTGACTGTCAGGATATAAAAAGCGCGGTCCTCCGCAAGCTCAGGCGAAAACCCTTCAGGCGGGGCGCAGGGCTCGATGATAGGGTCAGACAGCGTATAATGATACCACGAGACGGGATAATCCCGCCCATAGGCGTTTTGAAAAAAGAAAAAGACGCCCAGCGCAATGCCGGCCAAAAGGATGCCCCCATAGAGGAAAATACGCTTTTTCATTGCCCCACCCCCTTTACCGTCACCGCATATTCATAGCGTTTCACCACAAGGCCGCTGTAGTCGTCGATTTCTTCGGCACAAAAAGTAAAGCGCCGGGTGTTTTCAGGCAGAAAAAAGATGAATTGCCCCTCTGCCTTTCCGGCAAAAAGGACGTTTTGCGGCTCTTCTGCCGAGAGGGAGAGCCCCGGCAGGATAGCGGAGAGACGGTAAAAGCTTTCAGCATAGATACAAGCGCCGTCCTCAAGCCGGGCATAATAAGTATAAGAAAAAGAGGGTAGATCAGAAAAAAGAACGTCTTCATCCTGCCACTGCGAATGGAACGGAAGAGAAACAGCCTGATAACCGGCGGGGAAAAGCGAGGCGTTTTCAGAGGGCGGCAGAAAGGCGGCCTGGCCGAAGGAAAGCGAAAAGCCTCGTGTCAGGGCCATTTCTGTTCCGGGCGTTTCAGATACCACCTCAAGCGGGGTGTTTATCAAAGCCGCCCTTTGATGGTCACGATAAAAAATGCCGGCTGCCGCACCGCCCGCCGCCAATAATACGGCGAGTGTTACACAGAGCAAAAGCCCCGGCCACCGCCAAAAAAGGGCGGGTTTTGTGCTGCCCGGGGCGGCTGCGCGCCGGGCGGCAGGCTGCGCGGCAGCTTCCCTCTCCCACAAAGGCGTAACGGGGCGGCCTGTATCGCCTGGCTGGTTGAAAGCCCCGCATTTTGGGCAGACGCCGTCATATACCTCATACTGGTACGCGGCCCCGCAGATAGAACAAAAGACACGCGGCATGGTACGCGATCGCCCCTTTCTGGATGAAGATCTACTTAAAATATAAAAAATTTAAAATGGAAAAACAGATCGTCGCATAAAAACGACGGTCCAGGCCCATTTACAAAGAAAAAACAGTAATTTATTAAGAGTTTACCACGTGTGAAAAAGCCTTGGGACGAGTAAGGAGCTTCGGCGTCTTACCGGCGCCCGTTTATGTAAAATACAGGCAGGCGATCTATTTACCGTCCGATCATGTATAGAAGATAAAGTGACAGACAAACAGGAGATGAAGCCGTTTATCCAAGACAGCCTTTCATTACCATGCGCTTTTCGGGTTTATGGTTTTTTATTGCGCGATAATAAAAAATCTTTGATTTTTATGGACGCGCCCTCGCCTCTGTTGCGACCGCCGGGCGCTTGGCCCCAAAATAGCCTTCGCCTCACTGCGGCTGTTTTTATTCAGTTCTCCGTCATTGCTGGGGCAATGATTTCTCTCTCAAAAAATATTTGCACTTTTTGAACAGTATACCGGATATGAGGGCGGGAGGCAAGCGTTTACGAAAGCGGCTCTTTTGCAAATTCAGACCAAACGCCGTCGATACAGACGTCAACGCCGTTTTCAGACGAAAATTGATAGCCGTAGCCTGTGCCGAAATTAGATTCATTATTTTGGGTGGGTGTTTCGTCCGCCGCTACCGAAGTAACGATCTTGCCGTCCATCACGCCGCAGCGCGGAAGGTCGTTTGTCCGTCCGGTGTCGGTATACAGCGCGCCTTCTATCATCAGCATGCGTACAGGCTCTTTTTGGGGTTCCATCACCTCAACGGCCAATACCGGCGGATACACGGCCCCAGCCTTATTTACGCAGGTCAGCGTGACCCGGTCGCCGGCGGCGACAGCATCCGCCCCGGTGATTTTTGTTTCCTGCCCAAGAGAGAAAGAACGGCTTTCCCCCGTATCGGTTTCCAGTGTTAAAACGCTGCCGCCGTCATACCCTTCGCTGACGACGCCCTCATAGGTCTCGGGCGGCGCTTCTTCACCGGCGGCCTGTGAAGGGGCGGGCCCGGCGCATCCCGCCAATAAAGCGGCGGCGCTGCAAACAGAGAGACAAAAGACGAAAAATTTTTTGATTTTCATATGGTCCTCCTCCTGAAAAAAGTTCAAAAATAAAAACGGATAAAAGAAGGCCGTGTCGACAGCCCCGGCAGATGCCGCGTTGTACCGGCATGAGGCGGGAGAAAAAGCGCGCCTTTATTTATAAAAACGATGAAACAGGAGGAGAGGCTTTAAAAAACAGCAATAAACGAAAAACGCCGCGGTTAAGATCATAAGGTTTGTTTTTGGCCCTGTGCGGCGTAACCTTGAAAAGCGCCCGTCTCCGCGATTCAATGAAAAAATAGCCGCAGCGAAGGCTGCTTTTTGGCCAATCGTCCGGTTGCCGCAATAGCTGCGAGGGCGAGGCCATAGAGATCAAATATTTTTTATTGCGGAGCAATAAAAAATAGCCGCAGTGAATAAACCGGCCCAGAATATATGGACAATGCAAAAAGCCCCTATGCAGGAATTTTGTTTTAAACGGCGAGGCGCAGCGTCAGCGGTAAGGGCGAGGATGTTGGCACAGATGCTTTTAATGTGCAGCAATAAAACAGGCCTGTCATAAAAAATGAACAGCGCCTCACTTGTTGTCCGGTATATCAGACCGTCTAACAAATAGGGCGCTGTATAAGCCTTTGGGGCCGGGATCTTAATATTTATTTTTTGTCGCTTCTTGCGGCGCGCTTTTTTAAGCGCACAGCTGTGCAATAATTTTGTTCACAACCCCAAAACCCTGCGGCTGAGATTATGAGAAACGAGGATATTAGCCTAAGCGGACAAGGGGCAATTACGCCTGCCGGCGGCTAAAATAGGCGCTGGCGGCGTTCCCGGGTTCGGCGGGCGACAGCCTGCCTTCACCCTGCGGCCTTGCCAGCCCTCATTTTAGCTCACCGAAAGGCCCTGCGGAGTTTTTCGAGAGCGGGAATGGCAGCCGGCTGTTATTTCTGCCCCCAAAAACCGTGCTGCCCCTTGTCCGCTTAGGGTATCGCAGCCATATACCGGCGTGTGTGAAAAAGCAGCATCTTATCACCGCGGCGCTGTGGATGCAGTCAGCGGTCGGGCGACGGCGCTCTCGTCAAAGAGGCGGAAAAGCTCTGTGCCATAGTTTGGGCAAAATCCTGCGGCAGGGCGCAGCAGCCCTGAGCCAATACCGCCGCGGCCAAAGCGTCGGTACTGCCGGTAAGGGTTATATAAAGCACTTCATTATGACGGGAGAACACCGCCTGCGCCGCCCCCTCGCGCGGCAGCAGGCCGCCCATGCCGTCAGGCCACCCCGCGGCGCCGCCCGGCGCGCCTTTACACGCCACGGCCCGCCCCACCCGCAGATAGTAATCGGCGCAGCCCATCTTTTCAAGCAGGGCCGCCGTCTCGCGGGCGGCGTACCCTTCAGCCGCAAAGTCACAGGCCAAAATGCTGCCGGGGGTGGTCAGCATGGCCCGAGAGGTAGAGGCGTCGTACCAAACGCCGCCGTTTTCAACAAGAGAAAATGCGCCGCCTGTGGCGTTTTGCCACGCGAGGCACTCTTTTAAAAAGTCCATCGCCTCAGCAGGAAGCTCAACCGCTTTTTGCCCCGAGGCAAGGCAGAGGTCGCACAAATTGCGGCAGCCGCTGGAAAAATTGCTGCGGTCAAACAGAGCAGAAAGGGTTTGCAGCTCTTCTTCAGCCGCCTGCCGCAGACGGGTGAAAGCACCTTCGTTTTCGGTATAGGCGCATAGATAATAGCCGTCTGAAAAAAAGCCGTTTTGCGCGGTACGGTAGGCCTGCGGCTGGGTACGGCATCCACTGAAAAGCAGCGCGGACATAAAAACCAGCGCCCCGGCAAGTAATTTATACCAAATTTTTTTCATCCTTTCACCCCCTTGTGCCTTTTTAGCTTTTCCATCGGGGCGAAGTTTTACCCTTTTCGGGCGGAAAGGTTTATGATACAATAAATACCAGTGTATACCGCACAGCTTTTTAAGGAGGCAAAGCCATGCTCTCTTGGCCAAAAAGGATATTTGCTGTTTTAGCCGGGCTGGGCCTTGCCGCTGCCGGGCTTTGGGCCGGCTTTTTATGGGATCTTTCTATTACCAGATATTTGTATGACCCCGTCTCGCCCTTTGCCCTTTGGGCCGAGGCCGCCGGATGGTGGCCCCTGTATATGCCGCTGGGGCTTTTGGGGTTTGTTTTGGCGGCGTCCTGTAAAAAAAATGTCCGCACCCTGAAGGGCGGGTTTGCCTTTGCGGGCAGCCTGCTGTTTTTGCTGCTGGGGTTGGCGGTGCTCATCCTGCCCGCTTGTCATTATCTTGAAAAACGGGCCGTACCGTTTACCGGGGGCGTCATGCCGTTTCTTTTTGTGGGGGCAGCGTTTTTTATCGCGGTGCTTTTGGCGCTTTTCTGCCGGATAAAGCCGGGAAATTTGGTGCGGCTGCGTGCTTACGCCCTGCTGGGCGTCGGCTTTATCATTCTTGAAAATATTGCCGTCAATTTGATGAAATGGATATGGCAGCGCGCACGGTTTGACGATATGCTGCAAACAGGAAGTTTTGACGCCTTTACCAGCTGGCTGTCGGCGCCGGGAAGCGGGGGCAGTTCTTTCCCCTCAGGGCATACCGCCGCGGCGTCGGCGCTGATACTGTGCGTATTTTTTGTAATTCTTTTTCCGTCTTGTAAAAAAGAGGGCGAGAAGCTGCTGTTCACCGGATACATCTATGCGCTGGCGGTTGGGTTTGGCCGGATGATGATGGGACGGCATTTTTTAAGCGATACCATCGCGGCGATACTGGTGGTGACGGCGCTGACAGTTTTGTTATGGGCACTTCCTCCGGTGCGCAAAGCACTGAAAAAAGCCGCACAGCGCGCCCGGCAGCTGGACGGCCCCCCGCCGCCTGACCCCGGCAGAGAAAACGCCGCCCCGCCCGCGGGTGAAGAGACCTGACGGCCAAGAGAAAAAGCCTCTGCCGCAAAGGGTGAAAACGACCGTCTGAGAAAAAACGGCAGGCTTTCACACGAATTGTAAAGAATGAAATTTAGATAACGGGCGTTTTAGCGCCCTTCTCTGCCGCCGGATGGCCGCACAGCCCCTCCGGCAGGGCTTTTATGGCTATACCGCAGGTGGCGGCACTTTTGCCGCAAAAGGGCCATACTGTGGTTTTATTGGCCAAAGACGGCCCTTTTGCGGTGTTTGCCAAGACGGCCCTTTTACCGGCCGCCGCTTTTAAAAAGTACGGCGGTAAAGCCGCAGGCGGCCCCGGCGCGGCTGGTAAGGGGGCAAACGGCGGCGCGGCCGCGACAAAAGCATACCGCGAAACGATGCCTTTTATTGTAGAAGAAAACCACCGGCAGTGCCGGTGGTTTCAAAGCTTTCGCTATACCCCAAAAAATATCCGAACGAAGTGAGGAACTGTTAAAAATCGGCAGAAAAATAAAAGTGGGCATTGCAATGGCAAACAGGGGATACCTTATCGCTGTTTTAATAGCAGGAGGGCATTTTATGTAAGCAAAAGGAATCTGATAAGCCTATAGGCGCCGCTGGTAATAAGCCCCAACGGGGCTTGTGCAAACTACCGGCACGGCCGGTGGTTATGATTCCGCTGCAACTTTATTCTTTGTTTCCTCGCTATATCGCGGCAGCCCTTTTTTTCTGACATGCAAAAACCTCCAATCGTAGTTTTTATTCTACGGCTGGAGGTTTTTTCTTTCAATGTCTATTTCTTTTGGGGCGGTACGGTTTTCCGTATCGGCTTTTCAGTATGTTTTGATGTTTTTGCCAAAGAGAAAGGGCTGTTTTATCGAAAGGCAAGGCGGCCGCGAAGCATAGAAAAAAGCTGAAAAGGGCGGCCAGACCGCCTTAAACCGGCGTTAAAAGCGCTTGGGCGCGTCCTATCTCAGCCGGAGGCGCTGAACGGCTTTGCGGCGGGCGCGTTTTCAATTAAAATAAGACAATCCCCCGTGACGGAGCGGGCGTTCAGCCGCTCGATGAGCGTCTCGCCCTCTTCAGGGGAATAAAAGCGAAAAGACCCTTTGGGCTCATAGATAACGGGGGGCTCAAGATCGACCAAAAGGGTGGCCCCATGCAGGGGATGCAGGTAAGAACAGCCGATATAGCGCAGTTCAAGGGTAAAGACGCTGGTGATCTCCTCAAGCTGGGCGGCGAAAGAGGCCTCGGCCTGCCGCGCGCCGGTGAGATGGGCAAGGCCGATCTGCCCGAAAAATTTGCCCTCGGGCAGCTGCTGGGCCGCGGCTTTGAAATTTTCAAGAAACAGGGTATCACGCGGGGTTTGAGAAAGCGTGTTTTCCACCGCCGCCGAAAACGCGGCGTGGCGGCCGCCCAGATAAGCGGCGTAATCGTCGGGGCAAACTTTTAAAGAAGACCCCAGCTCCTGTACAAAAGCGCGGTCACGGCAGGCGCTTTTATCCTCTCGCAGTTTGGTTAGCAGCGGCTCGATATGTTCTGGCACAGGGGTTTCAGGCCCGGGCAGCAGCAGAGAGAGGTAACGGCCCAAAAGCAGCGGCTGCTGTTCCTGGTCAAGGCCGATAAAATGCAGGCGGTCGTCCGGCGGAAGGGTATCGCTCAGGGCCTTGACGGTATGGATCATCTCAAAATATTCTTCTGTATAGGCAAAAGAGCCTTCAAAACCGGCGAAGATGTCTTTTAAAAGGGCTTCGTCCCCCGTCTCCAGATAGAGGTCAAGCAGGCCGGCAGTGGCGGGGCCGGTTTCAAGCAGCAGATACCGCACCCCGTAATCGCGCACAAGATAGGTGAGATACCGTGAAGCCACGGCGGTATTGCCCTGTACGCCGTGTACCTCGCCCAACAGATAGACCCGCGCTTTTTCCAGCGCCTTCTGCTGCCCTGCAAGCTCAGGGCAGGCGGCGTTTGAGAGGTCGATGATCTCGCCCGCAAGGATGGCGCTTTGCTGAGAAAGCTGCTGCGGCAGCCTGGCCGCAAAGATGAGATAGGACGCTGAGATCGCTATTAAAATCACCGCGGTAAAAGCGGGCAGCAGAGAACGCCGTGCTTTTTTCATGGCGTCAGTCAATAGAACAGGTCTTTTCCGGGAAAGACCGGCTCACAGGTGAGGTTTATGCCCAGCTTGCGCAGCGTACCCTCGTCACCGGAGTGCAGCATCTGGGTCGAGTGCATCTCGCAGCCCCGCAGGTTGGGCAGCTGCGCCATAGCGCTGGCGGCCACAGGGTCTGTCGCGGCGCAGATACACAGGGCGGTGAGAACGTCGTCTACCTTGAGCACGCTGGAACGGCTGCCTAAAATTGTGATTTTGAGCTTTAAAATAGGTACAAGGACGGTGGGGCTCATCAGGGTGGTCTCTTTCGGGATGCCGCCCATCACCTTGATGGCGTTCAGCACCGCGCCGCTGCAGGCGCTCATTAAATCAGAGGCTTTGCCGCAGATCAGCCTGCCGTCCGGCAGTTCAATGGCGGCGGCGGGCGCCTGTGAGCGCTCACGTTTTGAGAGGGCGGCAGGCACCGGCGCGCGCATTTCCGGGCGAAGGTCCATCTGCTGCATCAGCACTTTCAGTTTATCCAGCGCGGGCTGTTTTTCTTTTCCCAGTTTATAATCGCATACCGCCTTAAAGTAACGGCGGATGATCTCCTGACGGGACGCATCCCGGCAGGCCTCGTCGTCACAGATGGCGTAGCCCGCCATATTGACGCCCATGTCGGTGGGGCTGCGGTAGCATCCGGCGTCGCCGGTGATGCGGGAGAGGATGGTGCGGACGATGGGAAAAGCCTCTACGTCGCGGTTATAATTGACGGTGGTGACGCCGTAAGCTTCAAGATGGAAGGGGTCGATCATATTGACGTCCTGAAGGTCGGCCGTGGCGGCCTCGTACGCCAGGTTTACAGGGTGTTTTAAAGGCAGGTTCCAGATAGGGAATGTCTCAAACTTGGCATAGCCCGCCATGACGCCCCGGCGGTACTCATGATATACCTGCGACAGGCAGGTGGCCAATTTGCCGCTGCCGGGGCCGGGGGCCGTGACGACGACAAGCGGTTTTTCCGTCTCAATAAACGGGTTGGCGCCGTAGCCCTCGTCGCTGACGATGTGGTCTACATCTGTGGGGTAGCCCTCGATGGGATGGTGGATATAGTTTTTTACGCCCCGGTGGTTCAGTTTGGCGACAAAAGCGTCGGCGGCGCTTTGCCCGGCGTACTGGGTGATGACGACGCTGTTTACCGAGATACCCATGGCGGTGACGTCGTCGATCTGGCGCAGAACGTCCATATCGTAGCTGATGCCCAGATCTGCCCGGATCTTGGTGGTTTCAATATTGGCGGCGGAGACACAGAAAATGATCTCGGCTTTATCGCGCAGCTCATATAAAAGACGTATTTTTGCGTCCGGCTCAAAGCCCGGCAGCACGCGGGAGGCGTGATAATCGTCGAACAGCTTGCCGCCGAACTCAAGATAGAGCTTACCTTCAAACCGTTCAATACGCTCTAAAATATGCGTTTTTTGTTTCTCCATATAGAGAGCAAGATCAAAGCCGATTTTTTTCATTCCTGCATATTCCTCTTTTTCCTGGGCATCGCTGCCGCAAAAACTTCTGTGAATAAGATTACCATGATTCGCCGCCGGATTCAAGAACGGGAGAGAGAAAAACTGTGAAAAGAGCGTAAAGAAAACCTGAACGAAGGAGGCCGGGCCAAAGGCGCATCTATGCGGAAAACAGGCGCGGACATACTAAAAAGAAGACTTTTTCCGGCGGCTTTATAAAAAACAGGCTTTGAAAACACGTTGTTTCCGGTGCGGCTGAAAAGGGCTTTGTGCAGCCCGGCGGCGTGGGCGGTTATCTGTCTGCCCTTCTGAAAAAGCTCTTGATAAGATCAGGGGGGCCGGGCAAATTTTCATCGCCTGGGGGCAGACAGACCCGTTTACAACGCTTTGGGCCAAAGCGCCGCACGCTTTTTGAGGCGAAAGCCCCGCGATGGCGGCTGTTCAGAGAAAAAACGATGATTGTACTGTTTCAAATACGTCTTGGCCCCTGCCGTGCGGCCGGATAAGGGAAGGGAACTGTAAACATTATTTACGGTGATACCGCGTTTTATGAAACTGAAACATTGCCGCCCGTCAAGCCGCCTCTTTTTTTTCGGCGGCAGGCGTGGTAAAATAAAAATATCGAATGGGTCAGGATAAAAGCCGCCGCGGCTGTGGTTACAGGATGTGTTTTTACCGCACGTCCGCCGCGCGGTAAAAAAGATGAAAACAGCAAGGCGCCGCCGGGTGTTGGGCGAGGGGCCTGCTTTTTGTTAAAACGTTATGCCATATAAAAAATAGCAAAAAACGAAAAACGCTGCGGCTGAGGTTCTAAGGTTTATTTTTTGTTGCTGCGCGACGTGCGCTTAGAAAGCGCCCTGCTCCACAATAAAAAATAGCCGCAGCAAAGCGAAGGCTGTTTTGGGGCCGATTGCCCGGCTGCCGCAATAGCGGCGAGGGCGAGGCCCTTGAGATCGGCGGAACAAAAACCGGCCACCGCCGGGCTGAAAGCCCCGGGCTTTGCCGCTGCACCGCCTCGCGTACGGCGCAGAGCATCGTGGAACGGTGGCTTTTAAAATGGCCGAGCGTACGGCGGCCAGCAAAACGATATGGCTTTTAAAGGCTGGAGGGGGATAATATGGGCCGGAAAAAATATACGCAGCCGGTGCTGACGCGCTGGGGAGAAGCTTTTGACCCCAAAGCCCCTTTGCAGGAGTACCCCCGCCCGCAGCTGTGGAGAAAAAGCTACCGGCTTCTCAACGGTGTATGGGAATTTACCGTCCAGGAGGAGGGCGCCTCCCGCCCACGCTGTTATGACGACGCGATTGTAGCGCCGTTTCCGCCTGAGAGCCCGCTCTCCTGCGTGAAGCGCCGCCCCCGCCGGGGAGAACGGCTGTGGTACCGCCGTGTGCTGGAGTTTCCCCATGATTTTTTGCAGGATAAGCTGTTCTGCCATTTTGGCGCGGTAGACCAGGCATGCACCGTCTACCTCAACGGCTACCGGGTGGGCACCCATAAGGGCGGTTATCTGCCGTTTACGATGGACCTGACGCCCTTTTTGCACAGTAAAAAAGAAAACATTCTGGAAGTGGAGGCGTGGGACGACACCGAACGGGGAGATACCGCCTACGGCCAGCAAAGCCGGAAAGGAGAGGCGCTGCGTTACCCTGCCTACAGCGGCATCTGGCAGACGGTGTGGCTGGAGAGTGTGCCCATGACCTATGTAAAGGGGCTGCGCATCACGCCGTTGTATGATGACGCGGCGGTGCGGATAGAGCTGACGGGCGGCCCGATACCCGAGGCGCATGTGGATGTGCTGGCCCAGGGGACGCGGGTGGCGGCCGGGACGTTCGACGAAGCGGGCGTCTGCCGTATCGCCATGGAGGAATTTGAGAGCTGGACGCCGGAAAGGCCCTTTTTATATGATCTGCGCGTCTATGCGGGCCGCGATGTAGTGGAAAGCTATTTTGCCATGCGCAAAATCTCGGCGGTGGAAGATGAAAAGGGAAGGATGCGCTTCGCCCTCAATAACCGCCCCTATTTCTGCGCGGGCGTGCTGGACGACGGTTACTGGCCGGACGGCCTGTCCGCCCCGCCCAGCGATCAGGCCATACGGGCCGATCTGGAAGATGTGAAGGCCATGGGCTTTAATATGGTGCGCAAGCATCAAAAGGTAGAATCCATGCGCTGGTACTATCACTGTGACCGGCTTGGCCTTTTGGTATTTCAGGATATGCCGCGCGGCGGCAGGCCCGCAAGATCAGAGAGGAAAAAGCCCGTCGCGGGGCGCTGCGATAAACCCTCGGCATATTTTGGCCGCCGGGACGCGGGGGCAAGAAAGCGTTTTGAAGAGGAATTGTCTGAGCTGGCGGCCCGGCTTTACAATACGCCCAGCGTGGCGGCGTATACGATTTTTGGCGAGGGACGAGGCCAATTTGACGCGCTTCGGCTGACCGAGACGCTGTGGATAGAAGACCCGACCCGCCTGATAGACCATGCGGCGGGCTGGTGTGACCAGGGCGGCGGAGATTTTAAAAGCGTCTGCGCGTTGAAAAACGGCGCGCGGGTGCGGCCCGACCGCCGTGTGCTGTTCGTCTCCTCCTTTGGCGGCGTGGGGTTTGGGCCGGGCCGCGCGGCCGGGGGCAGGCCCTGCCGCAGTGAGGCCGAGTTTTCAGCAAGGCTGAAGACGGTTTATCAAAAGATGTACGAGGCGGCGCAGGCAGGTGCCTCAGGCTGCGTTTACGCGCGGCTGGCCGATCTTCCCGGCGGCTGTGACGGCTTGCTGACGGCCGACCGCCGTACCCATAAAACCGCGCCCGAAGAGCTTGCCGGCCTTAACCGCGGGCTGCGGCGTTAAAAACATGATAAAAAACCTTTGACGGTAATTGACTTTGCACATAGGATTTGGTACTATTTTTTTATAGTAATTTTACCAATTTTAGTACAAATATTTACCATAAACCGGCAGATGCCGGACAGACGCTGCAAGAGAAATCAAAAGAAAGGGGAGAGGACGTTTGAAGCTGAGAAGATGGTCCGCTCTCCTTTTATTGTTATGTATGATATTGGCTCTGTCCGGGCTGTATGTATACTGCGGTACCCGGCTGGACGAGGCGCTGCGTATCGAAGCGCAGAACACGGTATCGGCCACGGTGCAGGAATATACGGCCCAGCTGTATAAATATTTGGATGCCCAGAAAGATACCCTGCGCAAAACGGCCTCGATGCTGGCGGGGATGGAACCCACCGGCCTGACGCAGAGGCTTGCGGACGCGGCGGCGCAGGAGGAGGGGCTTGACTTTTTGGGCGTGATCTACCCTGGCGGCGTCATGTACGGCAGCGACGGAAAAACCTATCAGGTGAACGACCCCGTGCTGCTGCGGTGCTGTGCCGAAGGCGAGGCCATGACCGCCTTTGAAGATGAGCCCTACGCGGACGTAGAGGGCGCGGTGTTTCAAACCTGCCCTATCTATTGGGGCGGAGAACCGGCCGGTCTTTTGTACAGTGAGTTTTCAGCCCAGCGTCTGGGCCGTCTGATGGACCATAAAGAGCTTTCAGGCAATGGGACGTTCGCTATCATTCAAAGCGGGGGCGTCTATGTGTATTCACCGGGATGGTCAGACGACGGCAACTTTTTTACATATTTAAACGCCGCGCAGCTGCAGGGAGAGATGACCGCAGGTGTGATACAGCGGATGATAGACGCCCATGTGACGGGCAAGTATGAGCAGGTGCAGGACGGCAGCGTCTATTACTGCGATTACCGGCCGCTGGATGTAGATGACTGGTATCTGGTGAGCCGTCTGGATGAAAATTTGATTCAGGCGAAAAATCGCTATTTCCGGCAGTTGGGTATCGCTTTCGGCGCGGGTACCGGTCTTATCATCCTTTTGGGCGGCGGCGTGTATATCTTTTTGCAGAGGCGGCAGCTGCGTGTCATGCGCCAGCACGAGGCGGACCTGATGGCGATGACCAATAATATCCAGGGCGGCGTTTTTCATTACCGGCTGGACGAGTATGCCAAGCTGGGCTATATCAGCGAGGGCTTTTTGCGGTTTATGGGATATACCGAGAAAGAATTGCGGGAAAAATTTGACAACTGTTTTTACAATCTCATCTACCCGGCAGAGCGCGCCCATATACGCCATGAACTTGCCAAAAGAGAACGCCGGGGTGAGATCGGCGCCATGGAATACCGTATGGAAAAGAAAAACGGCGAAGTGGTGTGGATATATGCGCAGGGCGCGCTGGTGAACAAAGGCAAAGAAAAATGGGTTTATGTGACGGCGCTGGATATTACCGAGAGCAAAAACGTGCAGGAAGAACTGCAAGTCAGCGAGGAATGCTTTCACCTGATAATGGAAAAGACCGACAGCATTATTTTTCAGTGGGACATCCCCAATGACCGGGTGAGCGTTACCGACGTATGGGATAAAAAGTTTGGATATCTATTGGAGGAAGAGCGGAATTTTTCAAAAGATATATTGCCCTCCATTACCTATGAAGACGACCTTGCCAAGCACCGCAAGCTGTTTGCGGCAGTGGAGAGCGGCAAGCATTACGGCGAGGAACTGGTGCGCATCCGCCGGGCGGACGAGACCTATATCTGGTGCCGCGTATGCCTGAGCGGTATGGCCTACCGCAACCAGCTGCCCCAGCGTGGGGTAGGGGTGGTGATTGACATTGACAAAGAAAAGCGTGAAATGGAAGAAATGCAGGCCATGGCGGAGCGGGATTCGCTCTCTACCTTATACAATAAGGGGACGACGCGCCGGGTGATCTCTAACTTTTTGGCCAATGAGGGCCGCACCCACCGGCACGCTTTTATGATGATCGATATTGACGATTTTAAACGTATCAACGATACGCTGGGGCATATGTACGGCGACGCGGCGATAGCCGATGTAGCCACGGTGTTGAAAAGCGCCTTTCGCGTATCTGACGTGCTGGGGCGTATCGGCGGCGATGAATTTGTGATTTTTGTCAAAGACATCAGCTCACGCGAGATGATGGTGGAAAAAGCGGCGGAGCTTTGCCGCCTCATCCAAACCTGTTACGCGGGACAAAATAAAGAGATCCAGCTCACCGTCAGCGTGGGCGTGGCGATGTTTTACGAGGACGGCGTGAGTTATGACCAGCTGTACCGCGCGGCCGACCTTGCCCTTTATCGCTCAAAACGCGACGGCAAAAACCGTTTCACCTTCTACGAGCCGGCCATGGCCAATGAAGAGCTGGATCATATCCAGAAAACGCCGCTGGAAAACGGATGACCGGCATCCCGAACAACACCGTCCGAGGATAGACCGGCGGGGCTTTTACCCAGGCATTGTGAGGATAAGATATGAAACTTTAAAACCGCCCCGGGCGCCGTATCGTGTCCGGGGCGGTTTTTATACAGCGTCCTGCAAGGCTGCCGTACAGGCCGAAAGCAGCATACGGGCAGGCCAGCAGACGCAAAGCCCTATTTTGCTTTTTGGGGCGCTGAGAAATAGCGGGCGGCAGAAACAGGGCCAAAGCCGGGAAAGAAGCGTTGCTCTACAGGTATGGCGGCATAAAAACCATCGGGTTTAGCGTCCGGCAAATTCAAAACGGCGAGGTTAAAACCGCATTGTATCTAGGAGGAAATTCCTCGGGTTTGAAAAATCCGCGCAGGCATTTGTGATGTTCAAGCGATTTTACGGCGCTGCGCGCGAAAAATTTCGCAAAGAGGCGGCCTTTTTATGCTACCGCGTAATAGGTGCGGTTGAAAAAGAGGGATTGGATTTTTGTAAACAGCGCGCCTGCAGTAAAAACCACCGGCTAAGCCGGAGGCTTGAGTAAGCCCTATAAGGGCATAACGCGGGCGAAGCCCCTTAAGAGGGCCCGAAAGGTCTGTCGACTGCATTTCTTTCTCGGGCCACCCCTTAAGGGGTTTTGTTTATACCTTCTTGTTCCCGTGACCCGTAAACGGGTCAACAAACTCCTTTAATCCCATCTGACCTGCCAGTTGATTTTGAATATGTTCCGCAATCTGCTTTTTCTTCCTGCCCACTGTATCTGTACAGTATTCTTAAGTCCCAAAATGCCTGTTATCGTACTTGTACTTTAGATTTGCAGTCGGCCAAAAAGCATCAGACTACGCTTCCCTTTCAGATACCCCATGATTTGTGATACAGTATATTTGAGCGGAATACTGATTGGCATGTGGATATGATCCGGGCATGCTTTTGCCTCTATAATCTCCATACCCTTTTGCTGACATCGTTTTCGCAAAATCACTCTTAT
>JAUNTE010000280.1 GCA_030538855.1 Oscillospiraceae bacterium | reverse complement strand
TACGGAAAAGCAGTTTTTCGCGTTTTGCCTTTTTCTTCAATGGGGAGTTTAATATGAAAAACGAATTTCAAAGTGCAAAAGAGATACAATGGTTTCCCGGACATATGACCAAAACGCTGCGCCTGATGGAGAGCGAAAAAAAACAGGTGGATATGGTTTTACAGCTGTTGGACGCGCGGATACCGTTTTCAAGCTTAAACCCGGAGATACAAAAAATCTGTGAAGACAAACCCAAGCTTTTTGTTTTGAACAAAGCCGATTTGGCCGACCCGGATATTACCGCCCAGTGGATACGTTATTTTAAATCGCGGGGGGCGGGCTGCGTGGCATTTTGCAGTAAAAACCAAAACGACGTGCAGAAAATAAAAAATGAGATCGACCTTTTGCTGCAGAACGTATTGCAGAAAAGGCAGGAAAAAGGGCAGGCGGGCGCGAAGATCAGAATCATGCTGGCGGGGATACCGAACGTGGGGAAATCCACCTTTATCAATACCTTTTGCGGCCAAAGCCGTACCCAGACCGCCAACCGGCCCGGGGTAACCCGGGGCAAACAATGGGTAAGCGCCGGAAATTATGATTTGCTGGATATGCCGGGCGTATTATGGAAAAAGTTTGCGTCAAAAGAGACGGCGGTAAATCTTGCTTTTATCGGTTCTATTAAAGACCAGATATTAGATATGGAGGAATTGGCCTGCGTATTGCTGGGAGAGGTTGCGGACAGCACGCCTGAAAGCCTTGCGGCGCGTTATAAGGTTACGCCGGAGGAGTTAAGGCTACCGCCTTATGAGCTTTTGCAGGTGATAGGCCGCAAACGCGGTATGTTGGTTTCAGGCGGGGAAGTGGATACGGAAAGAGCGGCCGTGATGTTTTTGGATGAATTCCGCGCCCGCAAGTTAGGCCGTATTTCTTTGGAAAAACCCCAGCTTTTAGAGGAGCTGAAAACAGATGAAGCATGAGGAGTTATACCTGTTTGATACAGAAAAAAGAGCGAAAGCCCCTGTTTTATGCGGGGTGGACGAAGCGGGAAGAGGGCCTCTTGCAGGCCCGGTTGCCTGCGCGGCGGTAATTTTGCCGCCGGATATGCGGCTGGAAGGCGTCAATGATTCTAAAAAGCTTACGGAAAAGCGGCGCGAAGAGATCTATGAGGCCATCGTTCAGCAGGCGGTGTGCTTTAAGGTTGAACTGATCGGGCCGGAAGTGATCGACGAGATCAATATTTTAAACGCCACGATGCTGGGGATGAGGCGGGCGATAGAGAGGCTTTCCGTAAAGCCGGATTTGGCGCTGATAGACGGAAACCGCTGCCCGCCCGGCCTTACGGTGTCCGCCGAAGCGGTAATAAAAGGAGACGCTTTGAGCGCAAGTATTGCTGCCGCTTCCATTCTGGCCAAAGTTACCCGTGACCGTTACATGCGCAAATTGGCGGAGGAATACCCCCAATATGGGTTTGAAAAACACAAAGGATACGGTACCCGTCTGCATTACGATATGATAAAAGCCTATGGCGTGCAGCCGTTTCACCGCAGATCTTTTTTGAAAAAGCTGGGATATTGACGATGGAAGAGAATAAGCGTTTAGGTGTTTTAGGCGAAGAGGCTGCCGCGGCGGAATACCGGAGGCGGGGCTACGATATCGTATGCGCAAACTATCGAACGCGGTTTGGAGAAGTGGACATTGCCGCCTTTGACGGGGAATACTTATGCGTTTGCGAAGTGAAAACAAGAAGACCCGGCGCCTTGGTGTCTGGCGTGGAGGCCGTGACCCCGCAGAAGCAAAAACGGATACAGGCCGTCACGATGGAGCTGGCGCAAAAGCTGGATATAGCCGATCGTCCTATCCGTTTTGACGTGGCTGTGGTAACGCCGCGGTCGCCGTCTTTAATGGAAGTAGAGCTTTTAGAAAATGCATTTGAGGGTTTGTGATGAATTATTTTGACCTGCACTGTGATACCGCCCAGATTTTTTTGGACGACGGGGAGAGTTTGGCGACGACGAAAGGCCACATATCGTTGAAGCAGGCCGAACGTTTTAGCCGTTATTGTCAGGTTTTTGCCTTGTTCATCCATGACAGCTACCACGGAAAAGAAGCTTTTGACCGTTATCGGCTTTTACAAAAAAGCGTGGCGCGCCAGCTTGAAATGTTTGAGCAGAAGCTGGCTCATATTACCGACGCTGCGTCTATGGCCTCAGCGTTAAATGAGCATAAGACCGGCGTGATCTTATCGGTGGAAAACGGCGCGGCGCTTGGCGGAAAATTAGAAAACCTGGAAGAAATGGCAAAAGACGGCGTGAAGTTTTTCACCTTGACATGGTTTGGAGAAAACGACCTTGGATACGGCAGCGCCGCAGAAGATAAAGGGCTAAAACCTTTTGGCAAAGAAGTTTTGCAAAATTTATATGAATATGATATAATACCAGATATTTCACATCTGTCTGATAAAGGCGTTTATGACGTGTTTCATGATACCGGCGGCGCCTTGGCCGCCACCCATTCCAACGCAAGAAGCGTGCTGCCCCATTTTCGTAATTTAACGGATGAAATGATTCAGGAGCTGGCAAAGAGAAATGGGCTGATCGGGCTGAATTTATGCGAAGCTTTTTTGAAAGAGGAGCCGGCGGAGGCTTCTTTTGAGGATATTGCCCGGCAAATCGAATATTTTTGGAAGCTGGGCGCGGAAAACGTTTTATGTTTTGGCAGTGATTTTGACGGCGCAAAGGTGCCTGCGTGTATCGGCGGGCTAAACGGCATTTCAGGCCTGTATTCATATTTGCAGAAGTATGGGTACCCTGAGCAGCTGCTTGAAAAATTGTTTTTTGGAAATGCCTATGCTTTTTTTCAAAGAAATTGGGGAAAAACAACGGCGAAAGCGTGAACAAAGGAGAGAATCTTTGCTTATGAATTATTTCAGTACCAGAAATAAAGACGCGTCGGTATCCGCCTCACGGGCTATTTTACAGGGTATCTCGGAAGACGGCGGCCTTTTTGTACCCGAACGTTTTCCGCAGGTCGATTTAAAGGCACTGCGTCAATATGATTATGCGGGCCTTGCGGCGTATCTTTTAGGGCTGTATCTTACCGACTATACGCCGTCTTTTCT
>JAUNTE010000279.1 GCA_030538855.1 Oscillospiraceae bacterium | reverse complement strand
TATTATCCAGTTATTACAAATAGAAAAAAAGCACGCAGCTTTAGTATTGGCTCGAAAACTGTCTTTTTTATAACTTTGGCGCAGGTCTGCTTCAAATAGTAACAGGCCCGGGGCAGGGGGATATTTTAAAGGCGGGATATCAAAGCAGCAGACCGTCAGCAACAAAAAAATCGAAAAAAGTAAGGGAACTGCGCCGGAGGATCTAGCTTGGCCCGACGCTCTTTTTGTCCAGAGCAGGAAAACATAGCCGGGGGCGAAGCCGTATGGAGCCTGCACGGCAAAGAATGCAGCCGGTAAAAAAGCACATAGGATAAGGGGAGCAAGATACCCGGGACCGGTGTTTTTTAAGATGCGGGACGGCGAAAGGGCAACAGCCAGGGCAGCCGTGAAAAGAGAGCGCGAAGAGACGGCAAAAAAGGGAAAAGACTTGACGTAAACAGCACAGCTTTATAAAAGGAACGATGAGTTTTGAGAAGAGACGTATATTCGATTAAAAAGTTTTATCATCTTACAAAAAAGTTTACAAGAGTATAAAAAGGTTGTTTGTACAAAATTATGACAAAATTTTGAGAAAAAGCGGTTTTTTTACCTCAAAAAGAAGAAATTTAGATATAGAACAGAAACGACATCTGATGATAAGGTTTTTTGTCTTTTTATAACCGAAAAAGAAGAGACAGAAAATGCTTTAAAAATGTACATAATTATGCTATAATCGAGTTAGTTTTCATGGCGTGAATTTATCTATAGGGGGAAAGGGCAGATGACCATCATCAGGCCGATCACAGACCTGCGCAGTACCAACGCGATTTCAGAGCTGTGCCACCAAAGTAAGGAGCCGGTATTTATCACCAAAAACGGTTATGGCGATATGGTGATTATGAGTATGGACACCTATGAGAAGATGACCGCGCAGCTGCAGGCCCTGACGGCTGCGGCTGCTGCAACGCCTGTTGGGTTTGCCGTACCCCAGCTGGAAGCTGCCATGGCCCAAAACAGCCAGGCGTCTGCGCCGCCGCTGTCTCAGGCGGCTTCCTGCCCGCCCTTTGCCGCCGGTGCTGTGCCCGCCCGCTTTACAGCCTCTGCTGCCGCAGAAAAAGAAAATGAAGAAGGCGGCGAAGAGGACTTTGATGGCCTGCGCGCCATTCGGGAAAAATACAGAAAAACAAAAACAGGCCCTGTGGGGCTGTGAATAAAATATAGAAAAACCTGCAGGCGTGTAAAAGACGCTTGCAGGTTTTTTGCAGTTCAAAATAAAAAATCCCCAAAAAGTGTCGGAGGCAACCGGCGGCGCAGAGTAAAAAAACGACGGTTTTTTAAGTACATGACGCAGGCCCGGTTTAATGTGCGGGCCGCTTGCGGCTGCCGGCGGTAAAGCGGCTGAAAATTTGCTTTTGACATTGAAAAAGTAAAACCGGCCCCAACCGTAACAGCGGCTTGATCTTGCGTTTTCAGCTTTTTACAGCGCGGCAGAAAGCGAGAAAGCCGATTGCGGCGCGACAAGGCAAAAGATGAGTTTTGCAGTTCCACCGCACTTTTGGTTTTGCGGCTGTTTTTGGCTGCAACGGTAAGCGTACCAAGATACAATTAAAAAACAGAGCAATAAAAATATTTGATTTCGATAGCCTCGCCTTCACCATGAAAGCGGCAACCGGGCGAACAGCCAAGAAACAGACCCAGCGTTTTATGCAAAGTTTTTTCTTTATCGGTATTTGTGGACGCCCGAAACAGCAGTCTCTTAGTTGTAGAACGTATCTTGTGGTATATGATCGCTCTGTCAATAAGATTTGTACCTGAATATTTTATGACGAGGACGACCTTATCGCATATCGATGTAGATGAATACATGAAACACCGATTGCGGATAAAACTTTGGTAGAGGTCATCGTAAAAAAGGAATCACAAAGTAAAGGAAGGCGGCAAGGGCCAAGAGGAGCACGCCGCATTCTTGACAGCTTTTGCCGCCTTTGCCGTATAAAGTAATCAGCAGACGCAATTAGAAATCTGCTTGCACCCGCTGACTGTCTGCCTTATGTATTTAGAGAGTGGAAAAGGTGATACTAGTAGGCTTTTTCGGCATGAGCGCAGTGATAGAAATACCATACCATCCGTGACCCTTATAAATACTTATTTCTAAGATATTCAGAGACACACTCGATTTCAGGGAAAAGAGAAGCACGATTAATAGAAAAGTTCTCTAACTGCTCAAGGATTTTCTTTTTCTTATCGATCAACGCAACTATTTTTTTACCATGCTGCTTGTAACGGAATTTTTCTAAGAAACCAGATCGATCATCTAGCCCGCAAAGAATAAAGGCACCATCTTGCTTGACAATTCGGTTATTGTTTTTAAGTGCATAAATAATGTAACTATTTAGGACGTCATCTTTGTCTATTTCTGATTGGAAAGCTGGTTTTTCAAGCCTGACTTCATGAATCAACCTTGCTGCCGCGATATTAAACTGCAGATTGGAAATACTCCGATCTTTTGCCAGCGAAAAGAACTCACGCTGTTTCTGTGCTGGAAACACAGGAATACTGGCCAAAATAGAAACGGTATCACTTTGGGGATATTTGATTTCCTGACGGTTAGCAGAGATCAATACCAATTCTCCATAAGCCTCAGGCTGACTTTCACATGCAAAGAATAAGGCAACCAACAAATTTCTGGTAATGTCAAGTAACCGTGTTGGCAAGCCATAATGTTGCATTTTGACCAACTTTTCCACATGGGTGTGACACTTTTCAAATTCCTCAGGACAGTTTATCAGCAGTTCATTATAAAGGGTACTCTCATTTTCCTGTAAGCCAGATGTACGCATGATCGATGGGCGCAGGATATAATTGGAATTTGCATGTCCTCTATAAAAAATCAAGGAGTCATTATGCTTTTTTAAAGAAGAAATAAAAGAATTTACGCCAGAAACAGATGAAAGGAAATGTAATTCCACTTTGGCAGAGTCATATGCAACTCCATTTGAAAAACGGACGCTGTTTTTAATGCGATGAAAATCTTTTATTTGTTGAAAAAGTTGTTGAGTAAAATCTTCTCTTTCCTCAGCATTTGTAAGACATCGATACACCCAATGGACGATGGCACCT
>JAUNTE010000278.1 GCA_030538855.1 Oscillospiraceae bacterium | reverse complement strand
ATATTGCTGGTTGTGATATATACAGCGATATGGATCAAAAACTATTGTGAACATGTAGCTTTTCGCAATGGATATTTTGTGGAAACGATCGAAGAATACGATCTGTCAGATTCATCAGACTAAAAGAATTATCGTTGTGAAAAAGCTGTATCATTTTCACTTTTACATATCATATCAGCGGAAAATCATTATAAATAAAAAAACGCGGTGATCTGTAAAGATCGCCGCGTTTTTAAGTTTATGCCCCCCTGTAAAACGCCGATTTGGTAATGGGGACGCCGGTTCTTTTCCAGATGAATCTTTACATATGGAGGCCCGTTCATATCTATCACAGGGCGCTTTACTGTTTGTACCGGGGACATGCATTTTTAAGCCATAAAGCGCGGGGCTGCGGCAGGCAGTGCGCCCTTTGGGATGGGCGGCTTTATGCGGCCTGCATGCAGGCAGAAAATGCAGAAAATGGAGAGGCCAATAAAGGGGACGGCTTTGCACCTTGATACTGCAGCAGCGGTTTACCGCGCATGAATATTCACATCACAAAAATGGAATACTGAAGTATTCTCTATGAAAATTGAAGCGAAGATGGTTGTGATGATATGAAATCGATATGGTCGGATTCTGTTATTTTGCCGCGCTTTCCGCGTTTGACGGGGGATCTGCATGTGGAGGTACTGATCATCGGCGGCGGCCTGACAGGCATCCTGTGCGCATATATGCTGGAACAGGCCGCTGTACCGTATGCGCTTGTTGAGGCGGAAACCATAGGCAGCGGGATCACAAAAAATACGACGGCAAAGATCACCTCTCAGCATGGACTGATCTATGACAAGCTGATGCGCAAATTTGGGGTGGAGGCGGCCTCTTTATATCTGCGGGCCAATGAAGAGGCCCTGGAAAGAATTGCAGGCCTGTGCGCCGGGATCCCTTGTGATTTTGAACGCAAGGATGCTTTTGTGTATACCATGGACGCGCCTGAAAAAATTGAAAAAGAGTTGAAGGCGCTGCAAAAACTGAATTATCCGGCGGAATTTGCAAAGGAATTACCCTTGCCGTTTTGTACTGCCGGTGCTGTAAAATTTCCCAATCAGGCCCAATTCAATCCGCTTAAATTTATTGGCGGGCTTGTGAAGGGGCTGCATATCTATGAACATACAAAAGTATGTGAGCTGTCGGAGGGCCGGGCGGTCACGACAGGAGGAACCGTCACGGCGACGAAAATGATCATGGCGGCGCATTTTCCATTTGTCAATCAGCATGGAAGCTATTTTTTGAAGCTGTATCAGCACCGCTCTTATGTGATCGCGCTGGAAAAAGCGCCGTCTGTGCCGGGCATGTATGTTGACGAGGCGCAGAAAGGCATGTCTTTTCGCAGCTATGACGATATGCTGCTGATTGGAGGGGGCGCGCACCGCACCGGCAAAAAGGGCGGGAATTGGCGGGAACTGGAGGATTTTGCAAAGCGGTATTATCCGCCGGCACAGGAGAGATACCGCTGGGCGGCACAGGACTGCATGAGTTTGGACGGCGTGCCCTACATTGGAAGATATTCAAAAAACACGCCGGATCTTTTTGTGGCGACCGGATATAACAAATGGGGAATGACCACGGCCATGGCGGCCGCCGGGATATTGACGGATAGTATCACAGGCAAAGAAAACCCCTATGCCGCTGTATTTTCCCCCTCCCGAAGCATATTGACCCCACAGCTTGCCGTCAACAGTTTTGAGGCTGCAATAAATTTACTTTCGTTTTCAAAACACCGCTGCCCCCACATGGGCTGTGCGCTGAAATGGAATGCGGCGGAACATACATGGGATTGTCCCTGTCACGGTTCACGTTTTGATGAAAAGGGCGGGCTGATCGATAACCCGTCCACTGATGGGATACAGATGAAAGACTGAGCGGCACGGCAGCGGTATGAAAACCAAAAACGATTTTGCGCTTTGTGCAGGGGCTGCGGCCGTCCGCCCTGATTTTAACTTTATGAAAAAGCCGAAAAGCTGGCCCTGACGGCCTGCGCCTTGTAAGCCGGAGAGGATACCGTGCCGCCCGGCTTATGAGGCGTATTTTTATGAAAAAGAGCGCCGGACAAAAGGCAGACGGCACAGCTGAAACAAAAGCAGCGGAAAGACGGGGGAGGAGATGAACAGCCGGAAAGAGGAGGAAAATGTGAAAAGGAATGTCTGCGGCGAAGGATAAAAAAATGCCGTACCGGTATCGGCAGGGATAAGAAAGAGAACAGCCGCGGGCAAAAGGAAGCGGAGAAGCGCCGAGCGGTAAGATTTCAAGCGCGGACGGGCTTTTCGCCTTGGTGCTTTACCATGTACGGCGCACAGTAAAGATAAAAATGCTTATTCAAAATCTGTAGGCGGGCGAAAGGCGCCGCCCTCCCATGCGGTGAGAAGGGGCACATATTCAAAATATCGATGCGGGCGGATAGGGCGTACGGCGGGGCAGGTGGAAAAATACAGCACCAGGGCGCGCCCGATGCGGGGATAATCCTCGACATATTCGTAGCCCGTCAGTTCACCGGCTCGGATACGCCGTTTGATAAGGGTGTGATAGGGATACATAAAAGCTCCTTTTTTATTTTTTACGGGGCCGTAACTTTATATAAAGCGGGCGAAAGCGTCCTTTTTTACAGAGGCGACCCCTGAAAAGGGGAGGGCTTGCGCGGGCGCGGGCCATAAGGCACAGGGGATTTTGAAGGAGAGGAAGAGTGACCGGCAGGCTTTGCGCGGTGGGCAGATCATGAGGGAGAAAGCCTTTGCAATAGGGTTTGCATTTTTTGAGAATATTATAAAAATTTTTCAGAAGCCTTGAATTTAACAGAAAAATGACGATATATAAGACAGAAGGGCGTTTGGTGCTGCAAAACTTGGAAGTGAATTTTACAGTCAAGACAGGAAACGCACACCGGCCTTATAAAGGAAGATGGGACATGGACGTCCCGTTTTGAAATAAGACATGGAGGTATCAGTTATGGGTATGGTAGTAAGAAGTAATATCATGGGCATCAACGCAAACCGTCAGCTGAGCATGAACAACAATCAGGTTTCTAAAAACCTGGAGAAGCTGGCTTCCGGTTTCCGCATCAACCGT
>JAUNTE010000022.1 GCA_030538855.1 Oscillospiraceae bacterium | reverse complement strand
ATAAAGAGGCTCGCCCAGCGCGCCAGGCTCTTTGGTGCGGTCAAGCACCGCGATCTTCTTGGCGGTTTTGGGGATGGCTTCCCACAATTTGTCCGCTACAAACGGACGGTACAGACGTACCTTTACAAGGCCCACTTTTTCGCCCGCGGCGGTCATGTAGTCGATGACCTCTTCGGCCACGTCGCAGATGGAGCCCATCGCGATGATGACGCGCTCGGCGTCGGGGGCGCCGTAGTAGTTGAACAGCTTATAATCGGTGCCGATCTTCTCGTTCACCTTGTTCATATATTCTTCTACAATGCCGGGCACAGCCTCGTAGTATTTGTTGCAGGCCTCACGGTTCTGGAAGAAGATGTCGCCGTTTTCATGGCTGCCGCGCATGGCGGGATGCTCAGGATTGAGGGCGTGTTTGCGGAAGGAATCCACCGCGTCCATATCCAGCATATCGGCCAGATCTTTATAATCCCAAACTTCGATTTTCTGGATCTCGTGCGAGGTGCGGAAGCCGTCGAAGAAATTGAGCACCGGCACACGGCCCTTGATGGCGGCCAGATGTGCCACGGCGGAGAGGTCCATGACCTCCTGCGGGTTGGTCTCGGCCATCATGGCAAAACCCGTCTGGCGGCAGGCGTATACGTCGCTGTGGTCACCGAAGATGTTCAGCGCATGGGTGGCGACGGTACGGGCCGACACCTGGATAACGCAGGGCAGCAGTTCGCCCGCGATTTTAAACATATTGGGGATCATCAACAGCAGGCCCTGAGACGCAGTAAAAGTAGTGGTCAGCGCGCCCGCCGCCAAAGAGCCGTGCACCGTGCCGGAAGCGCCCGCCTCCGACTGCATCTCCATCACCTTGACTTTTTGGCCGAAGACGTTCTTCAGCCCGCTGGCGGACCATGTATCCGTCATTTCAGCCATGGGGGAAGATGGGGTGATCGGATAGATCGCCGCAACGTCGGTAAACGCGTAGCTGACATGTGCAGCGGCGTTGTTGCCGTCCATGGACTTTTTGCTTCTCACAATTTTTGCCATAGTTTTTCTCCTTCTTTTCTATAATTTGCCGGACGCGCCGCCGGGAGGCGGCCCGTCACGGACAAAACAGCAGGAACCCCTGCATATTGTCCAACGATTATTGTACCAAATCCCCCGGGTGAAGTAAAGTAAAAACCAGCTTTTTACATCAGATTTTAAAAGAAAGCGGCTTGTCCCGTTCAAATTTCAGGCCGTCCCGTCCAATCCCGCGCGGGGACGCTGCGGAAGCGCCGTTACCGGGTATAAAAACGCCGGGGCGGCGGCGGTGTTTTCCGGCGATGGTTTTATGGTGAAGCGGCGCGTCCGTAAAGCGCGCCGGTGGGGCACAAAACAGACCCTGCAGCGTGGAGGATCTATTGCTGCACAACAAAAAATATTTGTTTGATTGTAAGGGCCCCGCTTTCGCCGTTATGGCTGCAGCCGGGCGAAGGGCCAAAACAGCGGGGCGCTTTTCTAAGCACATGTCGCGTAACAACAAAAAATAAACGTTAGAACTTCAGCCTCATCGTCTTTCGTTTTCGGCTGTTTTTTATTGTTATGCAATAAAAAATATTTGATCTCGATGGCCTCGCCCTCGCCGCTAAAGCGGCAACCGGGAGAATGGCCAAAAAAATAGCCGAAGCGAAGGTTATTTTTTATTGCGCGGCGGGAGCCGAAGACTTTGGTTTTGCCGCGGAGAAGAAAAAGCTGATACCTTCGGCCGCGGCGTGGTTTTTCATGAAACGATTTTTAAGGAGGGGCGGCCTTTTTTCGCCTTTCGGCCCGCGGCCTTGCGGGACGGACGGCCAGAGCACCGAAAAAAGCCTGAAAAACCGGCGCTTTTCGCCGTAAAAAGGCTTTTGAAGCCGCTATATTTGACACCGGCCGCCCGATACAGTATAGTAATACTGTATGTACTGAAACAGTATATCATATAAATAATACGGCTTTTGCCGCATCAAAAAGGAGACCTTTTTTCTATGGACCCGGACGGTCTTAGTACCCTGCTTTTTGCCGCGGGAGGCGCGGCCTCTCTGCTGTTCGCTTTATTTTTTGGGGCGGCGTTTTCACGCGACGACCGCGACGGCCCCTGTGCGCTGGGTTTTTCAGACGCGGCGGCTGGCCTTGGGCTGCTGTTTGCCGCGGGCGCGGCCTGCTTTTTGTGGGGGGGCTTTGGCCTGATGCCCTGGTGGGGCGCGGCTTTGTGCGCGCTGGCCGTGGGGCTGGCGGCCGTATTGCTGGCGGCTTTGGGCGGCGCAAAGGGTGAAAAAATTACCGCCAGCCTGCCCGGGCGGGCCATAAACGCGCTGGGCAAAGGCCTGGGCTTTATTTTGGCCGCCCCCGCAAAGCTATTGTTTCAGCTGTGCGGCCTGAAGGCCGACGGCGACGTCACCGAGGACGAGGTGCTGGAGCTGGTGGACAGCCTCGCCGGTTCAGACGATGAGGAAAGCACCTTTGACGAGAGCCAGGCCGAAATGATATCCGGTATTTTTGAGCTGGACGACGTGACGGCGGGCGATATTATGACCCACCGTACCGAGGTGGTGGCCGTGGAAGAGAACACCCCGGCGGGCGAGGTGATCCCCCTTGCCGCGCAGGAAGGGCTGTCGCGGCTGCCGGTATATCAAAAAAGCCTGGACAACGTTACCGGCATTTTGTATGTGAAAGATCTTTTATCGCTGTTCGGCGCAGAAAAGGAGCAGGCGGAAAAGCCCATCAGCGCGTTTATGCGCGGGGCCATGTTTGTGCCGGAAAGCTGCCGCGCGCGGGAACTGCTGCTGGATTTCAAGCTGAAACATATGCAGATCGCCGTGGTGGTGGACGAATACGGCGGCACCAGCGGCATCGTCACCATGGAGGATATTCTGGAGGAGATCGTGGGCAACATCCAGGATGAATTTGACAATGAAGAGGAGCTGCTTACCCCCTGCGAGGGCGGCTATATTTGTGACGGAAGCCTTGACCTTGAAGATCTGTTCGACGCGCTGGATATAGAGCTGCCCGCAGAGGATGAAAACGGCGAAGAGGACGAATTTGACTCGGTCAGCGGTTTGATTACCCAGCGGCTGGGGCGCATCCCCACCGCGGAGGAAACGGTAGAGCTTGCCTACGGCGGCGTTTTATTCCGCGTGCTGGAGGTGAGCGACCGGCGTATTTTAAAAGTGCGCTGTACCCGCCTGCAGGCCGGTACAGAAGACTGAGCCGCAGGGCGGCGGTACATCATAGGCGCGGGCGTTTTGACAGGACGGCCCGCGCCGTTTTTGATATTGCTTTGAGTGGCCTGCCCCTGCGCAGCGGGAAAAGCGCAGAAGCCCCCTGCCGCGATCAATGACAAAACCGGGCGCGGCAGTTGATTTTAAACTGCTGCGCCCGGTTCTTTTTAAGGGGGCGGTTTTCTCTGCCGCATGGCAGGGCCGAACGGCTGGAATGGTTTTATAAAAGCCTGCGGTGTGGCCAAAGGGTATAGACAAAGGAAAACAGGTTTTGAAAAGTGCGGTGGGGCGGCATATCAGCTGAAAAGCACGGCGTTTGTAAACTGGTTTCAATTTTCATTACAGCGAGACGCCGGCAGAGGGCCTATGCCGCCTGTGCCCGACCAGGCAGAGCCGTATGCGGGACGGCGGGTATCTGACGCGGCCCCGCAGATAACCGATGAAAAGCGCCGCGCCAAAGCGGTTTTTCGGCATGAGATAAGCTTTTCTGCCTGTGCCTGTACCGCGGGCCGCTTCAGGTGAGACGTATTTGGTCTTGGGTATCGGGGGCGAACGGCAGATAATATAGAATATCTTCTCTGAAATCATAAAAATAACGCGCCGGGGCCCCGCCGTCATTTTCTGAAAGGCCCAGCTGCCGGTTGTTTTCCTCCGTCAGCGTTTTCAGCTCTTCCAGCGGGGTAAGGGGCTCAAGATCAGGAAAAGACTGATACCCGATACTTCTTTGGACCCCATCATCAAAAATGGCGGTAAGTTCCAGACTGGTTGCAATATCCGGGGCCAGATGATACACCAGTTTGATGGAGACCACAGAGGGCGTGCCGGGCGCTGTTTTCAGCGTCAGCCGGTAAAAAGCGGGGTCAAACAAATTGGTCTCATTTTGATAAAATTTATAAAGAGGCGCAAGCGGCGCCGCATAATCCCCGGCGGGCACGTCGTACAGATCCTCTTTTACCCAGCTGAAATCCATCTCCAGCAATCCGTCGTCCTGTTCAGCAGGGAGGGAGGAAGCCGCGGCCGGTTCTTTTGGCTTTGCCGGCAGTTCGCCTGAAAACGCCGCGCTTTTCGCAACGAAGGTCATCTCCTCCTCCGTCGTCTCGCCGTCGTCCACCGCCAGCACCACAAACACCTCGCGCTGGGTGTCAAAAGCCATGGCGTCCCAGTTGTAGCTCCAGGGTGCGTCGGGCATCCGGCCGCCGTATTCCTCAGCCGCCTCACGCGAGATATAGCCGTAATGGCAGATACCGCTCTCAAAGGTATCCTGCTGCACCAGAGGCCGGTAATCTTCACAGTCTACCATGCTGCCCAGCCGGATGGAGGAATACGCCACCTCCCAATAGCTTTCACGCGGTACGTCGGGCACCATTTCAAACACGCTGCAAAAGGCGCGCCCTAAAAGATGGCCGCCCTTCTCCCATATCTCATAGCCTGTCTCGGGCACATAATCGTATTTGGTCAACGCTTCGGGCCGCAGTTCCCAATTTTCGGGTATCAGCACCGAGAACTGAAAGGCATGGCTTTCAAGCAGCTCGCTGTTTTGCGTTTTTTTCTGCTCTTCTGTGGGAAACGTCAGCGTAACGGGGTAAAACCCTTCGGGAATCTCCTGCCGGGCGGCGGCGCCCGGCTCTTCGTCCTGCGCGGGGGGGCCTTGCAGCGGCACGGCATTGCAGGCCACCAGCACCCCCGAGAGAAGCACCGCCGTGAGGCAGAACGCCGTCAGCAGCGCCCCGCCTTTTTTTAGGCCAGGCCGCAAAATATTTTCAAACCGCAGGCGCAGGCGTTTTTTACCGCCGTAAAAGCAGGTGGTAAGCCCTGCGCCGGGCCGCCTGCGCTGCTGTACCGAGGCCAGGATGACCTCGCTGTACAGACGTCTTTCGGCCGTGCCGCTGCCCGCCAGTACCGTGTCGTCGCAGCGTTGTTCTACATCGGCCGAGGCCTCGCGGTATAAAAGCCAGCACAGGGGGTTGAACCAATGTACTGTGGCGGCGGCCAATACGGCCAGCTTATACCACAGGTCGCCCCTTTTTTGATGCGTCAGCTCATGCCGCAGGACGAGCTGGAGGTCTTCTGCCGGAAGCGTTTCGTCCGGCAGCACCAGCACTGGCTTAAAAAGGCCGAAGGTGACCGGCCCGGGCGCGTTTTCACTGATGAGAAGGACGACGTTTTTTGAGGCCCCGGCCCGGGTGCGCTCTTTTTCAAACAGGTCTCGGGTACGGTCTTTGCGGGGCGGGCGGCCCCAGCGCAGCAGCCGGCGGCGAAACCGTATGCCCCGCGCCGTCTGATACCCTGCCGCTATCACGGCCCCCGCCAGCCAAACCGCGCCCATTACGGTAAAAATCGAAACGCCTGTCTGGTGGCCGGGCGCCTCGATCTCCGCGCTTTGGGGCGGGTATGTCGGCGCGGCGATACCGGGGTCTGGTTCTGCCTCAGGCGCTGCAGCGCCGCCCTGCGCGGGCGGGAGGGTAAATGTTATCTGCGGCGATGGGACCTCAAGGGCAAGCGGTGCTTTTTCAGCCGGGATGGAAAACGGCAGCAGCAGGCGGACGGCCAGCGCCAGCCACACCCAATACCGCCAGCGGGCGGCGGTGCGCCGGGTTAAAAAAGGCGACAACAGCTTGATAAAGAGGACGAGAAGGCCCACAAAAAACGACGCGGAGAGCAGAGATAACATCCATTTATCCATTGCGGCCATCCTCCAAACTGTCTATCAATGCGCGCAGTTCGTCCAGCTCGGCATTTCCGATGGCGCGGCTGTCATACAGCCCCGCCACCAGATCGGGCAGGCTGCCCCTGTGCAGCTTATTTAAAAAACTGCGGCCCTCAAAGCTTTTATACTCTTTTTCTCCGATCAGGGCCGTATAATAGTTGGTGCGGGTCGAGCGGTCGCACGCTACAAAGCCCTTTTCCACAAGCCGGGCCAGTACGGTCATCAGGGTAGAAAGCGCCCAGTCGCGCCTGCCCTTCAGCTGCTGTAAAATGCAGCTGGCCGTCAGCGGGGCTTTCCCCTCCCATAAAACCAGCATGATCTCAAGCTCGGCGTCGCCTAGCTTTTTCAATGTTTTTTCCATCTTTTTTGCCCCTCTTTTTTATCTCTATGTATATCATTATACGCTTGTATAATAAAAGAACAAGCCGCGCTTTTACTGAAAACCGCCCCTCTTTTTTGTAGGGTGTGACAAAATATTTTTTGTGGGCTTATTCTCTGTGCTGTGCCAAGGCCAAAGGCCAAGCTGCGGCCTTGCCCGTTATAAAAAAATGACCAAAAACAGCGCCGCGCGGCAGGTGCGGGGCTGACGCCCCGTCCCTTTTTATATTTTGAAAGCCGCACAGCTTTTTGCCTTTTCTGCGGCCCGCCGCCCTGCTCTGGATACGGCGGGGCGTCAAAGCCACCGGCTAAGCCGAGGACATGTACAGGGCCTATCGGGGCCTGTTACCGGCAAGCATCTCAAGGCGTGCTGAAATATTTTTCCTCTGCATCGCATATCCTGCCGCTGTTGAAACAGCAATATCTTTTCTGCCCGAGCGTCCCTAAAAGCGGAAGACCACTGTTAGGCAGCCCGCTTCGACTGACGTTTGAAGTGAAAGACTTTTACGCAGTACCTCTGCCGGCAGGGCCGTTGGTTTCCGCATTCCATAAAAGTTTGCCAATTGGTTGAAGGTTACTGTTTTGGTAGCGTTTGGGGATTGCCTCTCTCTGCGCGGGCGGGTATAATAAAGATGGCCCACCGCCTTAGACGGGTGTTTACCGGGCCGCAGGACGTTTTTTACAGGGAGGCGGAAAAGATGGACACCCCTTTTTTTGACCGGATAAAAGCTTTGAGCCAACACGACGCCTGGTTTCATGTGCCGGGGCATAAGGGCAGCCCCGAGGCCATCCCCCCCTTTGCCCAGGCGCTGCCGTTTGATCTGACCGAGATCGAGGGCGCGGACGATCTGCAGCACCCCAGCGGCCCGCTGGCCGAAAGCGAAGCGAATATGACCCGCGCCTACGGTTTTGGCGCGTCACTTTATACCGCTTTTGGGTGCAGCTGCGCCGTCAAGGCCATGCTGACGCTGTATGTAAAGCCGGGGCAAAAGGTGTTGATGGCGCGTAACTGCCATGTCAGCGCGGTACATGCCCTGGCCTTTTTGGGGGCCCATCCGGTGTGGCTTGTCCCGGATGAGGAAAACCGCCTTTCTCTGCCCGAGGTGGAGCTGGCTTTTTTAAAAAACAAAGACATCGCGGCCGTCTATGTCACCAGCCCCGACTATTTCGGCTTTTTATCCGATATTGAAAGCCTTGCCCGGGTGGCCCACAAACACGGCGTGCCCCTTTTGGTTGACAACGCCCATGGCGCCCACCTGCGCTTTTGTATGCCGCCCTGCCATCCCGTGCAGCTTGGCGCCGACGCCAGCGCCGACTCAGCCCATAAAACGCTGCCCTGCCTGACGGGGGCCGCTTTATTACAGCTGAGAGACCCCGCTTTGAAAGAGCGGGCGCGCTGGGCGCTGAACCTGCACGGCGGTACCAGCCCCAGCTATTTGACGCTGTGCAGCCTTGATCTTTGCGCTGCAAAGCTGCTTTCGGCCCCGCCCGATTTCACGGCCGCGGCCGCCCGCGCCGCCAAGGTGGCGGAAAAATTCCCCCGTTTTGTTTTGCAGGGCCCCTCGCGTGACCCATGCAAGCTGACGCTTTGCCCCCCGGCGGCGGGATATACGGTGGAGGAACTGAGCAAAGCGCTGGTGCGGGAGGGTATCTATCCTGAATTTACCGGTGAACGGTATGTGGTGCTGATGGCCGGGCCCTATAACAGCGAAGAGGCGTTTTTACGCCTTGAAAAAGTGCTTGCACAGTTCCCGCCGCGCGGCCCGCTGCCTGTGGGAGAAGGCTTTTCTCTTCCCTTTGCCGCGCTGCCCCTGCGTGAAGCGGCGCTGGCCCCGGCAGAGGCCCTGCCCACCAAAAAAGCGGTGGGCCGCATCGTCTCACGGGTCATCACGCCCTGCCCGCCGGGCGTGCCTATGGTCATGCCGGGCGAAAGATTGGACCGCCCCCATGCCTCGCTGCTGATAAAAAGTGGTATTTTGAGCGTGGATGTGGTAAAATAGGGCTGTTTTAAGGCGGAAAGGAAGGGATATGTCATGAAGCTGGTAATTGCCATTGTACATAAAGAGGATTCAGGCGCGATTTGTCACGCCCTGACCAAAGAGGGCTTTTTTGTGACCAAGCTGCCCACCACCGGCGGCTTTCTCCTCTCCGGTAATGTGACGCTGCTGTGCGGCGTAGAAGACGATAAAGTGGACGATATTATCAGCGTCCTGCGAAAAGAGGGCCGACAGCGCACCGAGGTAGTGCCCAGCACCGCCAGCTACGGTATCGGGGTATCCACCGCCTATCCCCTTGAGGTGACGGTGGGGGGCGCCACGGTATTTGTCGTACCGGTCGATCGGTTTGAGAAGCTGTGATGCTGGAGGATTTCCTGGGGAATGAGGCCCTGAAAAACGATCTCGCCGCCGCGCTGCGCGCCGGGCGGCTGCCCGGCGCCGTGCTTCTATGCGGCGAAAAAGGGCTGGGTAAGGGGTTTTTGGCCCGGTGCCTTGCGGCGGATCATCTCTATCCCGGCGGAGGGCCCGGGGCGCAGGCGGTTATGCGGCGCCAAAGCCCGGAATGCCTTGAGGTCATGGGCGAAGGCGCCTCGGGCCAGATCCCGGTGCGCCGTATCCGCGAGGTACGAAGCGAGATCATGGGCACCGCCCTCTCGGCCGCGGGCCGGGCCGTCATTTTGTATGAGGCGCAGAACCTGAACGGCGCTTCGGCCAACGCGCTTTTAAAGATACTGGAAGAGCCGCCCGAGGGCGCGGTTTTCATCCTCACCGCACCCGGCGCGGCGGCGGTGCTGTCCACCATACGCAGCCGCTGCGCGGCCTACAGCGTCACCTGCCCGCCCCGCGAGGAGGGCGTGGCCTTTCTGCGTGAAAAAGGGGCGGGAGATGACGCCGCCTTTTATTATGACGCCTACGGCGGTAAAGTGGGGCTTGGCCTCGCCTGTATCCAGCAGCCCGGGCGGCGTGAGATCTTGGAGGACGCGAAAAAACTGGCGCGGTTTACAGCGCAGCGCAGCGCTTACGGGCTGTGCGCGCTTTTCAGCGGGTATGAAAAAGACAAGGGGGCGGCGCAGACGCTTTTATCTGACGGGGCGCAGCTGCTGGCCGCCGCGTCGGGCGCGCTGCCGAACGAAACGCTGCCTTTATCGGCGGCAAGCGGGGCGGTACGCTTTTTAGAGGACGCCTCTTTGTCGCTGCGGCGCGGCGGCAATGTCAAATTGATCCTGACGGCGCTGGCCATTCGGCTTTCACGCGGCGGATAACGAAATAACGAAAACGTTTACTGGCCCCTACAGGGCGGGAAAGGAACAAGGATGAGCAGAGTGATCGACGTGCGGTTTCGGCCGCAGGGAAAAGTATATTATTTCGACCCCGGCGCCTTCGACATCGTCAAAGGCGATTTCGTAGTCGTCCAGACGGCGCGCGGCGATGAGTGCGGCGAAGTGTCGCAGGGCCCTCATGACGTGCCGCCCCAGGCGCTGGCAAAAGCGCTGCGGCCGGTGCTGCGCATCGCCGACGGCGCGGACATCCGCCGTATGCAGAAAAACCGTGAGGACGAGCAGCGCGCTTTTAAAGAATGTGAAGAGCGCATCCGCAGGCACGATCTTGATATGAAGCTGGTGGATGTGGAATATACCCTGGACAGAAATAAGATCCTGTTCTATTTTACCGCCGACGGGCGTATTGATTTTCGTGACCTGGTAAAAGACTTGGCAGGCGTGTTTCACACCCGTATCGAACTGCGGCAGATCGGCGTGCGCGACGAGAGCAAGCTGCTGGGGGGGCTGGGCATCTGCGGGCAGCCTTTCTGCTGCAACCGCTTTTTGTCCGATTTTCAGCCCGTCTCCATCAAAATGGCCAAAGAGCAGGGGCTGTCCCTCAACCCCGCCAAGATCAGCGGCAGCTGCGGCAGGCTGATGTGCTGTCTTGCCTATGAAGAAGACGCCTATGAATATCTCAACAGCCTGACGCCCCCGCAGGGCGGCATTGTTGAAACGCCGGAGGGGCAGGGCTATGTCTCAGAGGTGAACGTGCTGAGCGGCAATATCAAGGTGCGCCTTGATAAAAACCCCGACGCCCCGCCCAAGCTGTTTAAGCGGGAGGAATGCGTCTACCTGCGGGGCGGCAAACGCACCAAAAACAGCCCGAAACCCCGCGACCCGTCCCCCGCCCCGGCCCCGCAGAAGGCTCCTAAACAAAAAGGATAAATTTTTTGTATTTCCGCCTTTTTTCAAGATAATCATTGATTATTCTTTGAAATATGCTAAAATAAAGAAAAAATGGAGGTGTTACCCATGGCTTATGTAATTAGCGACGAATGCATCGCTTGCGGCACCTGCGCCGGTGAATGTCCGGTTGGCGCCATTGCCGATGCTGGTTCCAAATATGAGATCGACGCGGATGCTTGTATGGACTGCGGCACCTGCGCCGGGGCCTGCCCCGTCGGCGCGATCAGCCAAGGCTAAAAACGCCCTGCCTGAGCCGAAAAGATCGACCACGCACGGGCAGGTATCGGTTCGCCGGTACCTGCTCTTCTTTTTATTCTAAAAACAGGTATTTTATATATGCGGCCCGCCGTCCTTCAGACGTTTTTTCGATTGCCTTTTAAAAGACGGCAGGCGGAAAGCGGTTACCCCTGAAAGACACCGGGCCCATCGCCGTTTTGCGCCGGCCCTTCAGGGCCGGCGGCTGAAACACAGCGCGGAGGAAAGCTATGACGGAGCACGCACAGCCTACAGAATATACAATTGAAACGCTGGCCCACGGCACGCCGGTATACGTCTCGGGCGTGTACCGCTTCGGCACCGACGCCATGCTTCTCAGCCACTTTTGCAGGGTGAGAAGGGGCGAGGACGCGTGCGACCTCGGCACCGGCTGCGGCATCATCCCTTTGCGCTGGTACGATATGGGCCACCGGGGCCGGGCAGTGGGGGTCGAGCTGGCCCCCGAAGCCATCGGGCTGCTGCAGCGGGCGGCCAAGGCGGCGGGCGCGGATAATATCTTGGCCGTCTGCGCCGACCTGCGCGAATATAAAACGGACAAGCTGTTTGACGTGGTGGCCTGCAACCCGCCTTATTTTAACGGCGGCTACCTGAGTGAAAAGCCGGGCCGCGCCCAGCAGCGCCATCAGATCACCTGCACCACCGCCGACGTATGCCGGGCAGCGGCCCGTGTTTTAAAAGACCGCGGCCGCCTGTGCCTGTGCCAGCGGCCCGAGGCCATGGGCGAGGTGATGGCCGCGATGTCGGCTGCGGGCATCCAGCCCAAACGCCTGCGCCTTGTCAGGCAAAAACAGGCCGAACAGCCCTGGCTGTTTCTTTTAGAGGGGCGTAAAGCCGCCGGTACCGGGCTTGTCATGCTGCCTGATTTGATCGTCGGCAACGGCCGGGGCGGTTTTTCAGAAGAGATGCTGAGAATATACGGAAAGATTGAGTGACTGCCATGGCGATGGAAAGCGTAAAAAAAGGCACTTTATATATCGTGGCCACCCCTATCGGAAATTTGGGCGACCTCACCCCCCGCGCGGCCGCCGTGTTCGCGGGGGTGGATTTTATCGCCGCTGAGGATACCCGGGTGACGCTGAAACTGCTGCGCCATCTGGATATCAAGAAGGAACTGGTCAGCTATTACGAGCATAATCTGAGAGAACGGGGAGACTATATTCTCGGCCGCATTGCCGCGGGAGAAAGCTGCGCGCTGTGCAGCGACGCGGGTATGCCCTGCGTGAGCGACCCCGGCGAAGTCATCGTGCGGGACGCTTTGGCGCGGGGCGTCCCTGTTACGCCTATCCCCGCCGCCAGCGCGGCGGTAACGGCATTGGCGGTATCGGGGCAGGCCACCGGACGCTTTTGCTTTGAGGGGTTTCTTCCTATGAACAAAAATCAGCGCCGCGCCCATCTGGACGATCTTTTACACGAAAAGCGCACCATGATCTTTTACGAAGCCCCGCATAAGCTGAGGGCCACCATGGACGATCTGTGCCGGGCGTTCGGCGGAGAGCGCAGCGTGACGCTTTGCCGTGAGCTGACCAAGCTTCACGAGGAGATACAAAAAACCACCCTTGCAGAAGCGGCCGCCTTTTATGAGACCCATGAGCCGCGCGGCGAATATGTGCTGGTGCTGGCCGGCGCGCCGGCCGCCGAGGCCGCTGAGGCGCCGCCCACTATAGAAGAGGCCGCGCAGTTGGCGCGCCGGCTGATGGCGGAAGAGGGCCTTACCCCTGCGGCAGCCTGTAAAAAAGCGGCTGCGGGTACGCCCTATTCAAAAAGCGAACTCTATAAACAGCTGCTTTAGAGCTGACGCGCGTTTTTAGAAAGGAAGGCTTGCAGAATGAAGGTACTCATCGTTTCGGATACGCACGGCAACGCGGCCCAGCTGTACCGGATGCTGCAGCGGGAGGAGGACGCCCAGGCCCTTATCTTTCTTGGGGACGGTCTGCGCGATCTGGCCGGTATCGATAAGGCCCGGCCCCATCTGCGCGTCTATTCTGTACGCGGAAACTGCGATTACAGCTGTTTTGAACCGGCTGAAGGGCTGGCCGCGTTTGACGGCCTCTTGTTCTTTTATACGCACGGCCACGGGTATGAGGTGAAATGGACGCTGACGCCCATCAAAACCGCCGCCCGCCAGCGCGGGGCCGACGTGGTGCTGTTTGGCCACACCCATGTGCCCTATTATGAATATGAAAACGGCTTATATGTTTTTAATCCCGGCAGTCTGGGCCATCCGCGGGCCGGAAAGCCCACCTACGGGGTCGTCTCAGGCGAAAAGGGCCGGCCCCGTTTTGAACATCGGGAACTTTAATTTTTTTTGCAAGAAGTGTGAAAACCGCCCGCGATTGTTTACGCTTTATTCACAAAGCCGTAACACGGTTTTCTCAAATCGCCCCTATAATATGAAACATAGAGAACGGAGCCGCAACCGGACTCTATAAGCAAGCATGATTCCTCCTCACACCAAAATACCCCTTACAAGAGAAGCCCCCGCTGCCGCAAGCGGGGGCTTTTCACATGTAAAAAACAGCCCCTGCAAAAGAGGAGGCTGTTTTGTGGCCATTTACCGGGCAGCCGCTTTAACGGTGAGGGCGAGGTCTCCAAATCAAATATTTTTATTTCTGCCCCATAAAAAAGCTGCCGCCCAGCCGGGCGGCTTTTTTATTGCAGAAAAGGGATATTACCTGTTCTATTTGCAAATTTTGTTTGCAAAACGCGCGGCCTTAAAAGCCGCAAGCCGCCCCAGCACTTTTTGAGGGCGGTAAAGTTTTACGTAGCAAGACGAAAAAAGTGGGGGCGGCTTACAAATAGACGTTTTGCCGGCCCATACCCGGCGCGTTATTAAGGCAGGGCCGCCGCGGCCAAAAGTTTCAGGCGCGGCACAAGATCCATTATCAACCATACTGTTCCATATTTTAGCAAAAAATGGTTGCCGAAACCTTTTTACCCGCGTATAATTGAAAAAGATACATCTCTATTTGTAATATTTATAAAAGGAAGTGACAAATTTGTCAAGCAGCAGCATCGCAGCAGAGATCCGAACATGCGAGGCCCACATCCGCACACTGGAAGCCGAACAGCGCCAACTGGAGCAGCGGCACGAAAACCAGACGCAGAGCCTGCGCGCTTTTCAAACACAAAGCAGCAACTTTGAAGGAGACGTCCGATCACATGAAACACGGCACGGGAATATCAGCCAGCTTACCAGCACGGTAAAATACGCGAAAAAGATCGGCCTGCGTTTTCAAACGTTAAAAGGCGGCAGGGGCGGGCAAATTTCCCGTTTGGGCAATATCGATCAAACAATGCGTACCGAAATAAGAGAGACCCTGAAAAAATTGCTTTCAGTAGAGGACGAGCTTGCCCGCGAGCGCCAGCGCCTTTCTTCATTGAAGGACGCCTATGACGCCGCCTGCCGTGAAGAAGCGGCACAGGCCGCCCGTGAAGCGGCGGAAAGAGCGGCACGGCAGGCAAGGGAAGCGCAGGAGGCGGCTGCCCGCAGAAAATAATAGCGCGCAGCCCATGTTGATAAAGAGAGGTAGCTAGTATGAATAATATAAAAGGACATGAATTATACGGATACAATTTAAAAATCATAGACGATGAATATGCAAACACCGCCGCTAAATATAAAAAACTGGCTGAAAATGTAGGAGAATGCTGGCGTGGCTTTATCTCTATCTGTAAAAGCCTGCAGGGCGAAGCCATAAAAGGCCTTTTTGCCGATAAGGTGGCTGAATATGCAGAGGAATTGGGTACCACGCCCGGAGAAGATTTTTGTACCTGCGTGACCGAACTTGCCAACGATATGCAAACTTATATCAGCGATATCGACGCAGCTGACGGAAAACTATATTAGGATGGTGAAAATAGTGGCTGAAAATGAAATATTGATAAATTCTGCAAGTCTTGAAAATAAAAAAGCAACGATAGACACCCTGATACAAACGATGGAAGAGTATGCCGAAGAAGTAAAAAACGCTACTTTCGGCGCGGGCGGTACATGCTGCTCTACAGGGCCATGTTGTAACGCGCTATGCGGGATGAACCAGGCAATTTTGGATACGATCTTGAAAATGGCTTCTACCATGAAAGAACTGAAAGACTATGTGACCAACGGGGCGCAAGAGATGAAACAGGCAGACGAATTTTTTGCCGCCGCACAAATTGATTTAAGATTGAAACAGTAAGGAGATGCAGTATGGCAACCAGAGATTTTACACCCGGCACGCTGGACGTGATGGCCGAAAACCTGGATACCAACGCCGGTTCATTTTGGGACGGTGTGGGTGATTTTTTCACAAAAGTCGGCAACTGCTTTAACCATTATCAAAACCTGAACGAGGATATGAGCAACCTGACCAATTACCTGAAAAATTATCTGGAACTGGAGGATATGGGCGCAAAGGAGTTCTCGGCCCTGATGGACGAGGTATGCCGGGTTGAGAAGGCCCATGAAAAAAAGGTGCTGGCATTGAAAGACCGGATGACGGGTATTTCCGCCTCTTTAAAGCAGCACGAGATTACCCCAAAGGAAAAGGAGGCTGCGGAATATTATCGTGAGCAGGTAGAGTACCTGCACAGCTGGTACGGGAAAACCCTGCAGATGAACGGCTCTTCGCCGGAAGAGGTGCACTTAAAAACACTTGTAGATGAGATCAATAAAAAAATAAAAGACCCCGCCTTAAAATGGAACCAGGAAAAGGTTGACGAGGTATGGAGGGCCTGCGAAGCGCTTTACGACGACTGCGGTTTGCAGCTTGACCCACGGTTGCTTATCTGCATCATTAAAATTGAAGGCACCGGCAGCTTCAACACCAGCGCCGTGAACAAAGCTGGGGACGGGCAGCACGGGGTGGAAAAAGATTTCAGCAAAGACATTGTCGCGGCCAACAAACTTCTGATGGGCAAGCTGATGGGGTACATTGTCTATCACGAAGAGTTTAAAGCGGCGGTACAGGCCAACAACGACGGCACTTATGAATTTATCACGGGCGAAGGCGATATCGTCCAGTACATGAACTGGCAGACACCCAAAATCCAGCTGGACGGGCAGGCTCCCTCCCAAATCTATGCGGGCAACGTCTATTGGGCAAGAGATGTCAGCAAGTTATTTGAAGGGTTTGGGGTCACAGTCGCGGATTACGACAAGGTAGTGGCAGGCACGGACGTGAGCGTCGTCCAAAACATCCTCGGCAAAGAGGTGGATTTCCCTGAATATGAATTCCATGCCGCATTTCAGCCTTTGGATGCTTCGAACACAACCGGTTATGGCAATCAAAACAAAACTGAAGAACAGCGCAGCAGTATCATCGCCACACCGGTGAAAGGGAGGTAACTTTCTATGAAAAAATCGTTTTATGCCTTGGTTCTCTGTTTACTTGTACTTTTTTCGGCCTGTTCCTCCACAGACAGTTCCTCTTCTTTTGATAAAGCGCCCATCTCTTCAACAAGTGACCTCTCCTCTTCGTTGACAGAAAGCGCTTCATTTTCTGAAAGTTCTTTATCGGAGGTAGAAAGCCCTTCCTATCCCATTGAAAACAGCGATGGCAGCTCTATTAATAAAGTGGGCGATTTGGTTTATCAGGTCGATAGCGTGTGGGGGCCTATATCCAGTGACTTTAGTGATACGTGTGCCAGTTACGGTATGACACTGGAATATAGCAGTACCCAGTTATGGATATTTACCAAAACAGAACTGAATGACACACCGGTAAAAGGATTGGACGAGGAAGCGGCTTTTCAGTTGGCAGAAGATTTTTATCTCTACCCTGAAGACGGTGAAGTTATAGAACGTGCCCGCGAATACACTGAGTATATCGGCTGTCCCGCCCTTGTGCTGAAGCTGGAATATCCCGACCAGACCATCGTAACGGCCGGGGAAATACGACAGACCCCGGTTTACTCCATGACAGTGATTCTGCTTCGCGG
>JAUNTE010000277.1 GCA_030538855.1 Oscillospiraceae bacterium | reverse complement strand
GACGCGGGGGTCGTATCGGTATTCGCGCACGGTCACTTCGGGGTCGCCCTCAAAGACGACGGGCTGAGAGGAGATGTCCCAGTGGATGCCGTCTTTGCTGAAGCCGGGATAAATATCCATGCTGACGGCTTTGGAATCACAGCGGAAAACGCCGGCGAAGCCGTCTTGAAAAGGAACGACCGCACTGTTGAAAATACTGTTGCTGATGGGGGTGTCATGCCGCCCGATGATTGGGTTTGCGCTGTAGCGCCATACTGGCATGGCCTCATGTTCAGATTTGGGCTGCCACGGAAGAGCGGGCAGCGCGGGTGCGATGATCTTAGCCATAAAACACTCCTTTTTTATAATTGAGCAGAACTGATCGGATAAAGTTTTTCTTATCTCCCAGTATAACCAACGAAAACAAAAAGTCCACCCTTTTTTCTTTGCGAAAACCAGTGTATAATAGGCAAAAGCGGTTTGTTTGCATATAAAGAGAAAAAGCGCGGAAAAAACCATCAGGGAGGGGAAAAATATGAAAAAAATACGTCTGCAGAACGGAATGGATACGCCCGCCGTCATCATGGGCTGCATGCGGCTGAATCAGCTTTCACCCGCCGAAGGCGCGCAGCTGATCGCCGAAGCGTACAGCATGGGGGTCAACCTGTTTGACCACGCGGATATTTATGGAAAAGAGCACGGCTGTGAAGAGGCGTTTGCCCGCGCCTTTGCATTGAGTGGGCTGCGGCGGCAGGATGTTTTACTGCAGTCAAAATGCGGCATCCGGCCCTGCGGCTATGATTTTTCAGCCGCGCATATCATCCGCCGGACGGAGGAGAGCTTAAAGGCGCTGAAAACAGATTATCTTGACCTGCTTTTGCTGCACCGGCCCGACACGCTGATGGAGCCGGAAGAGACGGCCGAGGCGCTGCTCTCGCTGAAAAAAAGCGGCAAGGTACGGGCTTTCGGCGTCTCAAACCACAACGCCCTGCAGATAGAACTTTTACAGCGTGCGCTGGGGGGAGAACGGCTGCAGGTGAACCAGATGCAGCTGAGCCTTGCCCATACCCCGCTGATCGACCACGGCATGGCCGTCAATATGGACACCCCTCAGAGCGTCGGCCGGGCAGGGGGATGTTTGGAATACTGCCGCCTTGAAAACATTCGTTTACAGGCGTGGTCTCCACTGCAAAAAGGCTTTTTTGGCGGTGTGTTTTTAAACGACCCCGCCTACGGGCCGTTGAATGAAAAGCTGGCGGAGGTAGCCTCGGCGCACGGCGTAGGGCCAGCCGCCGCCGCCATCGCCTGGATATGCCGGCATCCGGCAGGCGTGGGCGCAGTACTGGGGACCACCAACGTACAGCATTTTAAAGAGGCTGCCGCGGGCGGCGAAATAGAACTGACCCGTGAGGAATGGTACGGGCTGTACCGCGCCGCGGGCAACAATATACCCTGATGAAAGAGATAAGAGGACGGTTTGCCCCCAGCCCCTCGGGTCCGCTGCATCTGGGCAATCTTTTCTGCGGGCTTTTGTCATGGCTTTCGGCAAAAAAGCAAAATGGGGCATGGGTGCTGCGTATTGAAGATCTTGACCCGCTTCGCAGTTACCCCGAACAGGTGGAAAGCTGTCTTGCCGCCCTGAGGTGGTTTGGGCTGGATTTTGATGAGGGGCCTGAAAAAGAAGGCCTCTGCGCGCCCTATTTTCAGGGTGCGCGTACTGCCTTGTATCAGCAGGCGTTTGAAAAGCTGACGGCAAAGGGGCTTGTCTACCCCTGCTTTTGCAGCCGGGCCGAGCTGCACGCCGCGTCGGCCCCGCATTTGAGCGACGGCAGCGTGGTGTACAGCGGACGGTGTGCAGGGCTTACCAGAGAGCAGGCCGCCGAAAAAGCGAAAAAGCGCCCGCCCGCTTTTCGGCTGCGGGTACCGGATGAGACCATTGTTTTTGAAGACGGCGTATACGGCGAGGTGAGGCAGGACCTAAGGGCGGAATGCGGGGATTTTATTTTGCGGCGCAGCGACGGGGTGTTTGCCTATCAGTTGGCGGTTACCGTGGACGACGCCCTGATGGGGATGACCGAGGTGGTGCGGGGCAGAGACCTTTTGGCTTCGACCCCGCGGCAGCTCTATTTATACAGGTTGCTGGGATATAAGCCGCCGCGGTTTTATCATATCCCGCTGCTGCTGGATGAAAACGGGGCGCGGCTTGCAAAAAGAGAGGGGGCGCTGGGGCTTGCGGCCCTGCAAAAACGTTTTAAGACCCCTGAAAAGCTGCTGGGGCGTCTGGCTTTTGCAGCGGGCCTTATCGACAGGCCCGCGCCGCTGACAGCGCAGGAATTGGCGCGTGAGTTTTCATGGGAAAAACTGAAGCGGGAGGATGTGCGCCTACCGCCCGGCTTTTATAAACCGTGACCGGAGGAAAAGATAAAACGACGAAAAGACAGGGAAAAGATTTGTGATTTTGCGAAATTTTACTGTAAAGCTGGTGTTTTTACGCTGGCTGTGCTATGATGAAAAAAACAGCCGAAAAGAGGCGTGATCATGGACAAAAGGCGTTTTATTGAATGCGAGATACTGCCGAAGCTGACGTTTGAACAGCCGGCAAAACTGCTTGCCGCGCTGTACGGCGAAGGTGAAGAATTTTTGTGCGGTATCTATAACGGCGCAGAGGACGGCGATGAAACGCCTCAGGATTATGCGCAAAGCCAGTTTACGGTGCGGCTGTTCAAGGATAAAATGCTGCGCATTTTTGCGGTGCTGCGTCTGCCTGATGCGCTGCAGGAGGGCGACTGCACGTTTATCGGGATAAGATTTGGAAAAGAAGAAGAGGAAGCGCCGGTATTCCGTATGATTTCAAGTGCGGTGGGAGGCAGCTTTACCTTGTGCGGCTTTGAGGCCGATCTTGCCAAAAAAGAGATCTCGCTTGCGCCAATCCACCCTGAAAAGCAGATCGAGGCGCTTGTCGCGTCGCTGGAACCTGCGCTGTGAAAAATAAAAGAAATGCAATAATAAAAAATAGCCGGAGCGAAGCGAAGGCTATTTTTTTGGCCAATCGCCCGGTTGCCGCTTTAGCGGCGAGGGCGAGGCCCTTGAGATCAAATATTTTTTATTGCGCAGCAATAAAAATAGCCGGAGCGAAGCGAAGGCTATTTTTTTGGCCAATCGCCCGGTTGCCG
>JAUNTE010000276.1 GCA_030538855.1 Oscillospiraceae bacterium | reverse complement strand
ATATCTATGCGGTACAGCGCTATCTAGAGGGGCGGGGCGTCGATAAGATCGTTTTTTTGACAAATATGGAAAAGAGAATGGAAGAAACGGATTTTCAGCAGACGTTAGGCAGACGCGCGGACATAAATATGAGAGAAGAAACATTTTTTGGAGAGACAAAACAGCTTTTTCATGATATAATTTTAACCATGGAGCGCCATCCGTCCGGCGCCGTCTGCCGTATTGATACACAGGGCTACAGCTTTGTGATCACGGCGGGCAGCGTTGATTTGAGAGGCGCGCCCAAGGCGTCGGTTTTTTTGCCGGGCAGTGGCCGGGTAAAGGGCGCGCAGTTTGAAACCGTCGTTTGTACGCAGGCCCTGCCGCATTGGCTGACGCCCAATGGGGCGCAGATATATATCTGGCAGGATACGCCGGAACTGTTTGTCAGGCCGGGAAAAAATCTTCAAATACAGCAGAGAGGATGACCCAAAATGCCGTATACCATGAAAAAATGGAAAGAAGCGCTGAAAGAAAACACGCAGGCACAAGCTTTTGGCGCCTTTTCAACAGAAGATTTTTTTCTGCGCGAAGCGGCCCAGACCGCGATGGACGTTTTGTGTGAGAGAGAGGAACCGGAAGTGACCCGCATTGACGGGCCGAGCCCGGATTTGGATTCTCTGCTGGCGGCGGCGGGGACGATCTCGTTTTTCAGTGGGCGAAGGATCGTTTTTATAGATAAAATGGAGCTTTCTTCTATGCAGGACGCCCAGGTAAAAGAGCTTTGCGATATTTTACAGTCAGCAGAAAACGCTGTGTTTATAATCACTGTTTTTTTTCGGGATGAAAAAGCCAAGACGACAAAAAAAGCAAAGCTGTTGACAGAGACGATCGCACAGATCGGCGTCGCGGCGGAGTTTACACGCCCGCAGGCAAAAGACCTGCGTGCCTTTTTAACGGGAAGAGCCAAAGAATATGGCGCGTCGCTGTCCTCTGCGGCGGCAGATGCAATGCTGGAACGCTGTGGAAACGATTTATATCTGCTTGAAAATGAGTTGGCAAAATTAGCGGCCCTCAGTGGCTATCAAGAAATTACGGATGAAATGATCCGCACCATGGGTACCCGTAATATAGAGGCGGACGTTTTTGAGATGATACGGTTTGTGACGGCGAAAAACTCCGCGAAGGCTTTTGAAAAATTACAAGAGCTTTTTTATTTGCAGAACGAGCCTATCGCTATCGCCGCGGCCCTGTCCAGCAGTTTTATTGATTTGTACAGGGTAAAAAGCGCGGCGGCGGAGGGCTATGGGCATCAAAAGGTATTTCAGGATATGGGCTATAAAGGCAGCGATTACCGGCTGAAGCGTTCATCACAAACGGCTGCGGCATATAACCTGCCCCAGCTTGAGCAGGCGGTATTATGGCTTGAAGAGCTGGATCTGAAATTGAAATCCAGCCCCGTCAGCCAAACGGTTTTACTTGAGGCTGCGCTGGGCAGGCTTTGTATGCTGGGGCGAAGCGGCGTATGAGAGAAAAGCTTCGTATCCAGGAGGTTTTGGTGGTTGAGGGAAAATATGACGCGGCGACGCTGAGTAATCTGGTGGATGGGCTGATCGTCACGACGGGCGGTTTTTCTATTTTTTCAGACCCCGAAAAACGCGCCCTGTTAAAAAAACTGGGGAAAGAGCGCGGTTTGTTGATTTTGACAGACAGCGACGCGGCGGGCTTTCGTATCAGACGCTATATCAACCAGTTTGCCGCGGGTGTGCCGCTGAAAAATGTCTATATCCCTTCAGTAAAAGGGAAAGAAGCGCGTAAGGACGTGCCTTCTAAAGAGGGCCTTTTAGGGGTGGAGGGAATGCCCGCCCAGCTTTTATATGAGGCCCTGGCACAAGCGGGGGCGACAGAGCTTTCACAAAAAAGCGGCAGGGAAATTACCTTTACAGATTTGTATGAGCTGGGATTGTCAGGAGGGACGGACAGCGCGGTAAAAAGAAGAAACCTTTTGGAAAGGTTGGGCCTGCCCCCTCGTTTATCAAAAAAAGCGCTGCTGGAGGTGCTGAACGGGTTATATTCCTACGAAGAATTTTGCCGTATCGTCCAGCCCAAGCCTGTGCTTTTTTGGGATTTTCACGGGACATTGACACAACCGGATATTTTATGGTTTGACGCCGCCGTGGAGGCGCTGAAACAGTGCTTTCCGGCTTTGCGCATTGCCCGTGAGACCATTGAAAAAAACTTTACCCGTACCTGCCTGCCGTGGTATCATTTTGAAGACCATGATACCACGGCGCTAGTAGACACAGAAGCCTGGTGGGCCTTTTGTGAGGAACAATTTGCCGCGATGTTTGGACGCTGTGGGCTGTCAAAAGAAGAGGGGGAAAAAGCGGCGCCTTATATCCGGGAATATATTCTGGATGCGTCGCATTATCAATTGTATCCAGACGCGGTAGAGACGCTGCGGACGCTGCAGCGTCAGGGTTACCGTAATTTTATTCTTTCAAATAATTTCCCTGAGTTGGAGAAGGTAGCGGCGGCCTTGGGGTTATCGCCTTATCTGGAAGGGGTGATCTCTTCAGCGAATGTGGGGTATGACAAGCCCAGAAAAGAGCTGTTTGACTATGCCCTGAAAACTGCCGGTGCGCAAGAGGGGATCATGATTGGGGACAGCATAGAAGAGGATATAATAGGCGCGGCTTCGGCCGGTTTTTTTACCATTGCGGCGCACTATAGAGAACCGGTGCCAAAGGCCGGGCTGACGGTGAACGAATTAAAAGAAGCGGCGAATTATTTGCAGACGGCGCGTTGACAAACCGCGCCGTCTGTTGTATGATAATAAAGCTGTCAAGCTAAAAACCGGGTTTTGTCCGGCGGAAATCAGTAAGACGGTTTGGTGCTTTGCCGGTATGGCGGAATCGGCAGACGCAAGGGACTTAAAATCCCTCGAAGGCAACTTCGTACCGGTTCAAGTCCGGTTACCGGCACCATGTGGAGTGTCCTTATAGGATTTGAGTATCTTATGAAGGACGCTCCGCTTTTTTTATGTTCAAAATCTATACCACGTAATCTACGACGGGGAGTAGCTAATCGTTACTTTGAACGACACTAATATCTATAATAAAACTATTATGGAAATTAAAACAGTATGCTGTTATAGTTAAAGCATCACCATTTAA
>JAUNTE010000275.1:798-3161 GCA_030538855.1 Oscillospiraceae bacterium | reverse complement strand
AGTAAGAAAAAAGAAAAAGAGTTCTTATATTGTATTGTACTATAGAAATTTGCAAAAAGAAATGGGATATTTTTTGTTTTATATGTTAAAAATCTGTAAAATATTGAACAGAGACAGCAGAAGGCAATAGGCATAAAGATTATTTTTGGAGATATTTTTCAGCAGAGTGCCAATAGAATATTTATAGGATGATAAGCAAGCGCGGCAAAATGAAGTGAAAATATCCGCTTTTCATACAATAGGAAAGTTTTTTAGACTTTGCGTATTGTATGAAAAACGGTATGAGAAGATTGTATTGCGGTGAAAAAGCAGATTATCGGATCAGCTGTTTTTTTTGTATAAAACCCGGATTGAGTTCAGAACACAAAGCATGGCAACACCGGTATCCGCAAACACAGCCAGCCACATCGAGGCGATTCCGGCAAGACCAAGCACCATGACAAGCGCTTTGACAACCAGTGCAAAAATAACATTTTGCCAGGAAATAAGATTGGTCGTGCGGGCGATGGAGAGAGAAGCAGGAACTGCTTCCACGCTGGAGGTCATAAATACGACATCAGCAGCTTCAATCGCCGCGTCCGCTCCGCTTCCCATCGCAGCGCCTACGTCCGCTCCGGCCAGCACCGGTGCATCGTTGATGCCGTCGCCGACAAACATTACGGAGCCGTGAGCGTCCCGAATCCGTTTCAATTCGTTTAATTTGTCTTCAGGCAAAAGTTTTGCGTGGACTTCGTCGATACCGGTCTCTTCTGCAACCATATCTGCACTTTCTTTTGCGTCGCCTGTCAGCATTGCCGTCGTGATCCCCATCCGTTTCAGTTTTGTAATTGCTGATTTAGCGTCTTGCTTTATTGTGTCAGAGATCGTGATTGATCCGATAAAGATTCCGTCTTTGGCAGCCAGAACTTCCGTTCCGAAAGAATTGGAGTGATCGGAAGGCAGGGAAATCTGGAATTTATCCATGAGCTTTCGATTTCCGCAGAGAATATTTCCTTCCGGAAGCACAGCGAAAATGCCGTGTCCGGCGATTTCCTCTACGGAGGAGGGCTGTAAAATGGAGAGATTTTTGTCTTTGGCGGCGTTTACAATGCTGTTTCCGATTGGATGTGAGGAAGTCTGCTCACAGCTTGCGCAAAGACGAAGCAGATCGTTTCCGCTGATGCCGGAAACCGGACATACCTTTTGAACAACGAAATTTCCCTGAGTGATCGTGCCGGTTTTATCCATGATAACCGTAGTGACATTTTTCATAGCTTCCAAAGATAAGCCGCCTTTAAAAAGAATACCGCGTTTTGAGCCTGCGCCGATTCCTGAAAAGAAAGCAAGCGGTACGCTCAGCACTAGTGCGCAGGGGCAGCTGATCACAAGAAAAGTTAATGCCGTGTAGGTCCATTTATGCCAGTCGCCTGTCAGCAGAGAAGGAATAACGGCGGTTCCGAGTGCCAGAAATACGACAAAAGGAGTATAAATTCTTGCAAACCGTGTGATAAAACGGTCGATTTTCGGTTTGCTTGCAGCTGCATTCTCGACGGAATCCAGAATGCGTGTTACCATAGATTCTTCGAGCACTTTTTCTACCCGCATTTTTAAAAGACCGGAAGTGTTGACGCAGCCTGATACCAGCTCGTCTCCGCAGCCTGCCTTAAAAGGAACCGGTTCTCCGGTGACAGGAGAAGTGTCAATGCGGCTTTCTCCTTCCACGATAATGCCGTCGAGAGGAATGCGGTCACCAGGGCGGATCATTACGATATCGCCGACTTTGGCGGTCTCAGCCGGAATTTCTTTCGTGCTGGTTTCCAGGACGAGTGTAACGGTTTCCGGACGCATATCAACGGCATTCATAATCTGGCTTCGGCTTCTCTCTACCGCGATATGCTCAAATAATTCACCGATGCGGTAGAAAAGCATGACGCCGACAGCTTCCGGGTATTCCCGAATCAGCAAGGCTCCGAGTGTTGCAATGCTCATCAAAAAGTTTTCGTCAAAAATATGCCCCTTTAAAAGATTTTTTCCAGCTGTAATTAAGATAGGACTGCCAAGAATCAAGTAAGCCGCCAGAAGCACGATGGTGGAAGGAATGGAGAATCCCATGTGTTCCAAAACTTCGCCGCCGATGAAAAGGAGTGCCCCTGATACAATAGCCAGAATGTCCCTGGTATTTTCAGAAAGTCTCGAAAATATGCCGGATATTTTTTGGCCGGTCGTATTTTTAGATCGGTCGTTTTTTGAAGCCTTTGAGGAGATCCGTTCTTCCGGAGATTTTTGCCGGGGAACGATTCGGACATCCGGTTCAATGGAGGAACAGATCTGCTGAATTTTTGAAAGCAGTGCTTCCGGGTTCTGGGCAGAGAAGCGCAGCTGTT
>JAUNTE010000275.1:0-788 GCA_030538855.1 Oscillospiraceae bacterium | reverse complement strand
GATGCGGAAGCAATGCCGGGGAGAGCTTTAATTTGACTCTCCATCTTGGCGGCACAGTTTGCACAACCTAAATTTTCCATAAGATAAATGCGGTGAATACATGAGGAAGACGAATCCTGAGAAATGCAGTCAGAAAGAGGCTCGCTGCAGACGGAAGCGTATTCTTCAAGGGTAGTGTCACAGCCGCAGTGCTCATGCTGATGAGGTTCGGATTCGTGGCCGCAGCCGCAGTGCCCGTGCTGATGAAGTTCGGATTCGTGATCACAGCCGCAGTGCTCATGCTGGCGCTCAGCTTTCAGGCATGATTTTTTTACCGGCTTGTAAGTGGAGCGATGACGGCTGTACTCAGATATTTTTATATCCGGTTCCAGGGAATTTGCAATTTCCTGAATTTCAGGAATAAGGGCATCCGGGTTTTCAGCTGTGATGCGCAGCTGTTTGGTAGCAAAAGTAATCGTAACTTCCTCTGCTCCAGGCAGAGCAGCCGCTTTTTTTTCGATTTTGGCGGCGCAGTTTGCACAGCCGAGATTTTCTAAAAGGTATATTTTTTTCACAGAAAGACTCCTTTCTAAATAATTGAATGATTTTCTGTAAGTTTTATGTCTGCCAGCAACAAGCCAAGCAGCCATGTTTACATGGATCTTTGATTTTATTTCCTCAAGTAAGCTCCTGCATCAGTACGGCAGGGATATAAGCAGTGAGTCAGAAATTGCTTACATCAGACTGCGTGCAGGCGCTATTTGATAAAGAGCAGCTGTGAGCAGGCAGTATAGCTGACGCCTGCTGAG
>JAUNTE010000274.1 GCA_030538855.1 Oscillospiraceae bacterium | reverse complement strand
GCCCCGCCCCTTTTTCCATCATACAGCAAAGAGTTTATGCCTGGGCGCAGATCGAAGAAGAAGATACCGGCATTTCTAAAATGCTTCCCCACGCGGCGTAAAAATCACGCCTATGCTCCGCTCCTGAAAACAGCCTTGCCCGCCATTGTTTTTACTGTCTGCTTCAAACCGGGGCGCTGTGGATAAAGCCCCGCTGTCCTTCCGCTGCGGCGCTTTATTTTGCCTTGATAAAATACAAAAAGAAGGCTGTGACCTTGGTGTCACGGCCTTCTTTTTATATCATCGCCACTGCCATATAAGCTGCAACCCGGCCTTAGGCCCCAAGGTGGGCGCCGTACGCTTCAGGGTGTGCCCCGGCGCGGCGGACACGTCCCGGGGCCGGAAAGGCCTGTATAACGTGAAACCGCCAATCCGCGTACACGGCCGATAGAAAAGAACAGTGATATAGCATAAAACAGCATAAGGCCCGGTCACTTACAAAAGGGCCCTCTCCCCTTGCGGGTTTCCCCACGGCTCATAAAAACAGCGGGCATAAAGCGATTTTAAACGCGGCAGGCAGCGAGACGAGAAACCGCCATCGCCTGCAGCCCCCAAAGAAAGAGGCGTTTTTAAAGTGTTTACCGGATACCTTAGGGCCGTATCGTATCACCGGCTGGAATACGAAATTGCATCGGCTGTCAGCTTATCCTTCTTTAGAGACCGTTTGTTTACGAAGCAGGATAAAGGCGGCGATGCATAAAACGATGCCCATTGCAGAGACGATGAGAACGGGAAGCAGCTGCCCGGCCACATCCGCGTATGACGCGGTCGAAAGAACCGTCCAGCCGCTGTCCAGCCCAACTTTCTGGAATGCATAGCAGGTTGGCACCAGTCCGTCTAAAAGCCAGACCGTACCGCTCTCTTCATTTTTCACCCGAAGCAAAACCGATTCCAGACTTTCGCCCAATATCCTTTTTTCCTTCAGCAGCGATTCTAAAGTAGTACCCAAAAAGGCCTCATCATTGCCCGACATGCACTGCTGGTTTTTCCCAAGCAAAATCGTATACATCGGCTGCGAGGCCAAAACAGCGCGCATCTTGCTGTCGTATATCGCGGCAAATACCGCGCCGTTGTTCTTGGCATCACCGGCAACCGCCACCGCCACCGTATAGTTGAGCGTGGTTCCATCCGCCCCGGCCAGAAAAACATCTGTCACCTGCGGCTCATTGGTCACCCATAAAGTCTGGATATACTCCCGGCTGTTCAAATTGGAAACGGCCTCTTCGTGGTCTGCCCGGTAAACGCCGCCGCTTGTGTCCACCGCCCGGATCATCTGATAGCCCCAGATCTCGTTATAGTGGTCCAGATGCGCTGCCTTTTCCCGGTAGGGGATGTCTTCCGGCCTCATCCATGATTCACCGGCTATTACTTCCAGCAGATTCAACGTGGATCTCAGGTTATTTTCAATTTGTCCCTGCGCGCTGATACAGCTGGACCGGGCCGCCATACCGCAATACTGGGCAAAGCCCAGACATGGCCCCAGCAAAAGGCAGACAGCCGCTGCCAGGCAGAGTATCCGGCTCCATTTCCTTCTCATTTCTCATTCCCCTTTACAAAGAATTGAATGCTTTCATACAGCAGGTCAAAAGAGATTGGCTTTGAAAGCCGTTTGTTCATCCCTGCATCCAAAATTTCTTTGTTGTCCTCCTCCAGCCCATTGGCCGTAAGCGCCAAAATCGGGATAGTTTTGGCGCGGGGATGCTCAGAAGCGCGAATGCGGCGGGTCGCCTCCAGACCGTCCATCACCGGCATCCTGATATCCATTAAAATCAAATCGACAGGTTCAGAAGAGGGGTCGAGAAAATACTCTACCGCCAACTGGCCGTTTTCCACTGCTTTCACCTCCGCCCCTACCTGGAGCAACAGTTCTTCTGTAATCATCGCATTGATTTCATTGTCCTCCGCCATCAGGATGCGTACCCCGTTGAGCGAGACCGGCGGCGGCGCAAGTTTTTCTTCTTTCTCCTCGGCCTGATCGGGGTCTGCCTCAAGCGGGAGGACGACGGTAAATGTCGTCCCCTTGTTCGGCTCGCTCTCAACTGAAATCGTACCATGCAGCATCTCTATCAGCTCAGAAATAATCGACATACCCAGGCCCGTGCCGGTCTGGGTGCGTCCATAGGTCGTATCCTCCTGGGTAAAGGGCTGAAATAAAATATTTTGAAAATCTTTCGTCATCCCGCAGCCGGTGTCGCTGACCTGAATGCGCACTCCGCCGCCGTATTCCTCCGACAATAAAAGGGTCACCGAGCCCCGGCTGGTAAACTTTACGGCATTAGAGAGCAGATTGGTCAGTATCTGCTGAATCCTTCTGGCGTCCCCTACATAAAACCGTTTTTTCAGGCCGGATAGGTCCATATGCAGCGCAATTCTTTTTTCTTGCACGGCTGCGTCAAACAGATGCAGTGTTTTCTCACTGAGTTTACGCAGATCAAAACGTTCCGGCTGCAGGTTTATACTGCCGTTTTCAATTTTTGCCATATCCAGTACATCGTTCACAATTTTGGTCAGCTGCTGCACAGAATCCTCCATCCGCAGCAGATATTCTTCTCTCTGGCCGGCGTCTGCACTGCCGTTTTTCAACAGATGAAGCGTTCCAGAGATACCGTTGAGAGGCGTTCTGATCTCATGCGAAACATTTGAGAGGAACCGGCCCTTAAAAGCGCTCTCTTTCTGGGCAACCTCCAGCGCCAGCTTCATTGTCCGGTTTTTATAAATAAACCACAGCGCGACAGCTATAATGGCCAGGATGCCTGCCGTTAAAACCAGGATCATCTTGATCTCATTTTCGGTATTGAGCACAGAGGCGCGGGGCGTGATCGTCAGCAGCGTCCAGTAATTATATCCCATCGGCGCATAAACCATCACCCGTTCTTCTCCATAGGCGGTGTAGGTCACCATGCCGGAAAGCTGTAAATTCATCCGTGTGGCCACTTCCTCGGCGGTAGCTCCATCGTTCAGGTCGTAATTCTCCAGGTCTTTGATAACATTATGCTTTTCTTTATTCTCCAACGTGTCTGAGCTGTTCCACAGATGGTTGCCGTCATGGTCCACGATTGAGACGAAAGCGCCCGCGTTCCCATAAGTCGTATCTTTCAGCAGGTCTGAAATCGTACTCCTGGGCAGATATC
>JAUNTE010000273.1 GCA_030538855.1 Oscillospiraceae bacterium | reverse complement strand
GAAGTTGTGAAGGAAATGACAATGTTGTTGGACAACTTGCACAATTTTAAAGAAAACTAATTAGAAAAACATGGTGTAATTTTACATAAAAACCTTGAAAAGAAAGAAAAAAGTGCTAAAATGGAATCAGTAAATCGGCTGAGGAGGATTTTTCATGACCAACCACGCAACACCGACGGGTAAAGAACAAAATGGAAAAGAATATGATTTTCCCCTTTACTTGTTTGGACAGGGAAAGAATTTTGAGACGCAGCGCTTTTTAGGCGCCCATTTTGTGACCAAAAACAAACGCGAGGGCGTGATATTCCGCGTATGGGCGCCGAACGCGCGTGGTGTTTCGCTGGTGGGGGATTTCAACCAGTGGGATCCTTCGGCACATCCGATGGAGGAACTGAACGGCAGCGGGGTCTACGAAGTTTTTGTAGCAGGGCTGAAAGAGTACGATATGTACAAATTTTGTGTGACGCAGGCGGACGGACGGCAGGTGTATAAGGCAGACCCTTACGCGTTTCACACCGAGACAAGGCCGGGCAACAGTTCAAAATTATACCGCCTTGAAGGCTATTCATGGGGCGACGCGCAATGGGAGAAGAAAAAGGCCAGACAGGACCCACTGAATCAGCCGATGAATGTCTATGAGCTGCATGCCGGTTCATGGCGTACATATGAGAACGGCGAGCCGCTCTCATACCGTGAACTGGCGCATCTGCTGGTGCCGTATCTGCAGGAGATGGGATACACCCATGTGGAGCTGATGCCGCTGACGGAATATCCTTATGACGGCAGCTGGGGGTATCAGGTGACGGGTTATTTTGCGCCTACCAGCCGTTATGGCACGCCCAAGGATTTTATGTATCTTGTGGACGAATGCCATAAAGGCGGCATCGGCGTTATTATGGACTGGGTACCCGCGCATTTTCCGAAAGATGAATTTGGGCTGTATAAGTTTGACGGCACAAACTGCTATGAAGACCGTAACCCGCTGCGCGCCGAACATAAAGAATGGGGGACGATGGTATTTGATTATGCCTGTCCGCCGGTGCAGAGCTTTTTGATCTCTTCGGCGCTTTTCTGGCTGGAGCAATATCATATCGACGGCCTGCGCGTGGACGCGGTGGCCTCGATGCTGTATCTGGATTACAACCGTAAAAACGGCGAGTGGCAGCCCAATAAAAATGGCGGCAACGAAAACCTTGAGGCCATTGCGTTTTTGCAGAAATTGAACACCGAGGTGTTTGCCCGGCTGCCCCATGCGTTGATGATCGCGGAGGAATCGACGGCATGGCCGCTGGTTACAAAGCCCGTGCAGGACGGCGGCCTTGGGTTCAATTTTAAGTGGAATATGGGCTGGATGAACGATATGCTGAGTTATATGCAGACCGACCCGTATTTTCGCGGAGGCAACCATAACAAGCTGACGTTCAGCTTTTTTTATGCTTTCAGTGAGAATTTTATTCTGCCGCTTTCACATGACGAGGTAGTACACGGCAAATGCAGCCTGATCAATAAAATGCACGGAGACTATGACGAGAAGTTTGCCTCGCTGCGGGCTTTTTACGGGTATATGACGGCGCATCCCGGTAAAAAGCTTTTGTTTATGGGGCAGGAGTTCGGCCAATTTATTGAATGGAACGAAAATCAGCAGTTGGATTGGATGCTGTTGGATTATGAGCGGCACGCCCAGCTGAAAGCGTATGTGAAAGAGCTGAACCATTTTTATCTTGAGCAGCCCGCCCTGTGGGAGATAGACTACAGCTGGGATGGATTTCAGTGGATCGTTCCCGATGACGCGACACAGAATATCATTGTGTTTTTGCGGCGTGACAGAAAGGGAAAAGAACTGATCGTGGTATGTAATTTTGCGCCGGTACAGCGTGAGGAGTATTGCTTTGGCGTGCCAAAGCCTGGCCGGTACCGTCAGGTTCTCAGCAGCAACGACGAGCGTTTTGGCGGTAATGGCGCCGCCGTGGGACAGGCCGTCACGGCAAAGAAAAAAGAAATGCATGGGCAGCAGCAGAGCATCTCCATTACCATCCCGCCCATGTCCACGCTTTATTTCAGCGTGCCGGAAACGGCGGCCAAACCTAGTAAACCAGCCGTGAAAGACAGCCGTAAAAAAACGCAGAGGGGCAAATAAAGCGGAAGACAAACCGCTTGTTTTGAAGCAAAGAAAAACAAAGGGAGAAAAAGACATGAAAGAATGCATTGCCATGTTGCTGGCAGGAGGTCAGGGTTCACGTTTATACGCACTGACGCAAAAGCTGGCAAAGCCCGCGGTACCATTTGGAGGAAAATACCGCATCATTGATTTTCCGCTTTCCAACTGTGTCAATTCCGGTATTGATACGGTGGGCATCCTGACACAATATCAGCCGCTTGTGCTGAACGAATATATCGGAAATGGCCAGCCGTGGGACCTGGACCGCTTATATGGCGGCGTGCATGTGCTTCCTCCTTATCAAAAGGCCTCTGGGTCGGATTGGTATAAAGGGACGGCCAACGCCATTTACCAAAACATCAATTTTATTGAGCGCTACAACCCGGAATATGTGGTGATCTTATCCGGCGACCATATTTATAAAATGGATTATTCAAAGATGCTGGCTTTTCATAAAGAAAAAAAGGCCGACTGCACCATTGCCGTTATGGAGGTACCATGGGAAGAGGCCAGCCGTTTTGGTATTATGGTGGCGAACGAGCAGAACATCATTACCAAGTTTGAGGAGAAACCGCCCAAGCCCACGTCGAATCTGGCCTCTATGGGCATTTACATCTTTACATGGGAAAAGCTGCGCAAATATTTAGAGCAGGATGAGGCCGACCCGTCTTCCAGCAACGATTTTGGCAAAAATATCATCCCCAACATGCTGGCTGACCAACAGGTGATGGCGGCTTATCCGTTTGAGGGCTACTGGAAGGACGTAGGTACCATCGACAGCCTGTGGGAGGCAAATATGGACCTGCTTGATCCGAACCAGCCGCTGGACGTATGGGCCAACGATTGGAAAATATATGCCCGTACGGCGGGCTTGCCGCCGCATTATATCGGCCCCAACGCAAGGGTGGAAAATAGTATGATCACCGAAGGCTGTACTGTGGACGGCAATGTGGAGTTCAGCGTTTTGTTCACGGGCGCTACGGTAGAGACGGGGGCGGTAGTACGCGACAGCATTTTAATG
>JAUNTE010000021.1 GCA_030538855.1 Oscillospiraceae bacterium | reverse complement strand
ATCGATATTCTGACTTATATCGTCATAAAGATACTGGCAAAATTGCAGCATACTCGTATGAGAAAATTCACTTCTTACCTTCTTTTTATCTAAAGGGTAACGTCCGTCACCTTCACATATAATATGACAGTTCCAGTAACTTACAGTACACAAAAAACGATTAGGCTCTAAAAATCCTTTTACACAAAAGGGCAGCATCGTTTCAAGCCCATGTATTGCCTGCCCCACCCATTCAAACGCTATATCATCAAGATAACTCAATCCGTATATAAAAGTATCTTCAAGGTGAAAATCGCTCCAGCCATAAACCGGTTTTGTCAACATTTGTTTTCCTCCCTTTGCAGCCAAGCCCACTTTATCTGCGCCTGACATCATTGGAATTATATCACTCAAGCATGTTGTTTTCTATCTTTTCTGTTTTCGTTTTCTTTCATAAAAACGGATAAAACATAAAAGCAGCAAGTTTTTTGCCCTTATATGGTGTTTTTTTATATCCAATCAATATCCTTTTATATCACCCTGGAAAATTCAGACGTCAAAGCGCTAAAGGTTCATACTGTTTTGCGTGCCCTGCTCTCTGGAAAAATCAATGTTTTCAAAATTTTCACCCTGCAAGATTTTTTGCAGCATAAATTTAATGCTGTTTTTGATGGCGACGGCCAAAAATGGCCTTTGCTTCGCTGCGGCCACTTGCTGTTGCCGCTGAAATTTTTACCCTTTATACGCGCAAAAGCCCTTTTCCGCCTTTTCATACAAGCGGCAGGGCTGTTTCTATTTCGTTGGGCAAAAGCTTTTTTCGCTTATCTGCATCGCCCTTTTAAAGCCGTGGCCGCCGCTCATCCTCCCATTTATAAACTACAAGCAAGACGAGGAGGCGTTTTTATAAACCGCCCCCTCGTGATTTTAACAGTTTTTCTTTTTAACGCCGCGGTAAACAGCAGCCTTTTGCGCCTGTGTTTACCCGCTGTTCCATTTACCTTCTCAAATTTTTCACAGCGGTATCCGCCGCTTTGCAAACACCGTCCACGGCCGCTTTCCGCACAGCGGCGCGCAGTTTTATGTAAAACCTCTTTTTTATAGCAGCCGCCAGCCCATATTTCCTCTTTTATAAGCCCTGTTTTTCTCTGTGCCTCGGGCGGGGCCGGGCCTCACTCTTCCGGCTCCTTCTGCGGCTCCTCCGGCTGAAACTCAAGCACGTCGCCCGCTTCGCAGCGCAGCGCCTCGCAGATAGCCGCCAAAGTAGAAAAACGGATGGCCGTCACCTTGTTGTTTTTGATTTTTGAAAGGTTCACATTTGAAATCCCAACCCTTTCCGCCAGCTCATTTAAAGACATTTTTCGTTCCACCATTATTCTGTCCAGCCGTAAAATAATTTTTCCCATTTTCCACCTCTCTTATAACAGGCCGTCCACGTCATTTTGCAGCTGCGTTCCCCGGGCAAAAATCTGTGACAAATACAGCATCACCAGCCCAATCAGCAAACCGCTCAAATCGTTTACCATCTCAATACCAAAGCATAAACGGGTAATGGCCGCTACAACCAGGCCAACGGCCGGGATGGAGATGAGAAAAATGCCGATTTCCCTTACCATCCGCACGATATTGTGCTGAAAGGGCGTTTCCCCCTCAGAAAACCAGGTTTTTCCTCGGGCAGTTTTGGCAATCAGATAAAGATTGCGAAAAACCATCGCCATCAGGGCAAAAACCAGTAAAAAACCGATAAAGGCGGTGCGTACCGCGCCCATATGCACACTGCCGTTTACCATCGTATTGATCTCGATACCATAGCAGGTAAAGGTTTGGGCGGCATTCAGCCACTGTGTAAGGCCAAGCGGGTTTATAAAGCTTATCACAAACAGTACCGCCCCCGCCGCGCTGCCCAGCCAATGCAAAACCTCTAACACTTTTGCCACAATACTGACGATTTTATCAAGATGTTTCATTCTGCCATTCCTCTCGTAAGTTCTGTTCGTTTTTCAAACCGGTTCGTTATCTTGATTATAACGTTATTTTAATGTTTGTCAACTATTTTTTAATGTGAAACATTAAAAACAAAATCTTTCATGATAATTTATTTACAAAAAAGCTCTCCGGCTGACGCCATGGCCCGCCTTTGCCGAAGAGGAAAAAACCCTCCGTCCCGGGACAAAGGCGCCGCCGCGCCCTGACGCCCGCTGAAAGAAAAGCCCTGTTTATCGCTGCACGCGGCTCTCACCACCAAAGCAGCTGAACTTTCCTATCGCCCGCATTACAGGCGCGCGGCAAAAGGGCGGCCCACCGGGCATTTACCAAGCCCGGCGTTTTGCCTTTGTCAAAGCCGCCACAGATGCGGCGCGGGGCGATAAATGAAGTACGGCGATGGTTTTTACAGCTTTTCTCACAAGCGCCCCTGCCGCTGCGGGCGGCGTTTATACAACAAAAAAGGACGCCGTACGCGCCCTTTTTTCAGTAAATAAAGTATCCCCGTAAAAAGCTTTCGCTTCCAGAATCGAGCGAAGCGGGCTTCTAATACACGGGCTGACCAATTAGTAAACGTGTTGCTGGCAGGCAAATTGCCCATTTACAGGCGGCGGGGCGCCAGATACAGACAAATGCGGTACATCTTGAGACGCCTGCCGGTAAAAGGCCCTTTATAAGGCCTGCGCAGGCCACCGGCTTAACTGATGGTTGTGACTGCAAATAAAGCCCTTTCAAACAGGGGCAGTGGCCTGCCGCCGGTACAGCTTTTACCGGGCCGCCGCCTGTGACGGCCCACAGGCTTCACCGGCAGCTCTATTTTAAACAGCAAAATACGCCCGGCCATTTTTCGCGGCCGCCTGTTTCATACCGTCACAGACAAGGTTTTTATCTATTTCGGCTTTTTTAAAATCATCTGATGGTGTTTATCACAATACAGCCAAACCGGCAGATAAAAAAGATGCCACAAAAACACGACGACCGGGATCAGCACCAGGTTATTGGGGTTGCCAAAAAATTCAGGATGCAGCCACAGCGCCGCCAAAAGACACAGGGTGATGCACCAGGCGATGCGCATAGATTTTCCACGCACCTGATGATCCCGTTCAATATTGACGACATCCGGCTTTTTTTTGCCGCGACGCTCCATGGCAAAAAGCACCAGCAGCCGTCCGGCGCCGCGGGCTATCACGATCAGGCCCGCCAGCAGCGCAACGTCCAGTATCAGGGCAAGGTTACGGTCGGCCCCACGGGGCACAAGGCCGCCCACCAATGCCGCCGCACTGCCGCACAGCAATAAAATCAAGTTTTTTAAATATTCTTTCATAGATAACCCTCTCAACGGATCTTTGCCGAAAATCCCTGCGGATACCAGCGCCGCGCTCGGCCCTGCGGATCGGTTTTTATCATATCATATCGTGTAAAAAAAAGCAAAATAAAACGCGGCGGCATTTTTGTTTCAAATATACCGCCCACAGCTGAGGGCGCGCCCTTTCGCGGCAGCTTCAGCCTGCGGCTTTTTTTGCCCCGGCCTTCTGCCAAAAGCTTTCTTGGCCCGCCTTTTCGCCTACCGTCCGTCTTTCCAGTACCACCATTTCAGTTTGGCCGGGTCAGGCGTTTGATGCGAGGCATAATAGACGGCCAGCCGGTAAACGTACAAAAGGCAGGGGTCCTCTTTTTCACCAGCCTGGATACAGCTTTGGGTGTACAGGTCCTTCGGGTCTTTTCCTGAGAGATCGGTTATTTTATAGATGCCCATGGCGTTGAAACGCCGCGCGATACGCGGCCCCACACCCGGTATTTTTTCAAGTTCGCTCTTCATCCCGCCGCCTCTTTCTTTTTCGGCCCGCGCCCGCGGCGCAGCGGCCGTTTTTTTCAGTATACCACATAACGCCCCCGCGCGGGAGAGAGGCGCACCCTGTTTTACCGCCTTCCGCATCCTGCGCCTTGTTTTTAGAAAAAAGCCATTCTCTCTGCCGCAGCCCCTTCTGTGCCCCTTTGGCGGCCTTTGCCCGGCGCGGTCCCTCTTGTCCCCGCATAAACGGGGCGTATTGCGGCAGGGCGCCTTTTCGGGGCACGGATAAGCCCCTGCTGCCCGCCGCCCATCATCAGGCCTGCTGCCCGCTTTATACGCTCGCTCCGGCCCTTCTGTCGCCGGTTCTGCGCATATGCTTTGATCCCGCCTGTGTCCTTTCCTTCTGCGCTCACGCAAAAGTTTTGCACCTGCGTTGTCTCTTTCTGCGCCTTATACTTTTATTTCCCCTGCCCCTATCCTTCTCAAACCCTGTTGTCGCCTTTGCCCTAAGCGGACAAGGGGCAACACGTTTTTTCGGGGCAGAAATAACAGTCGGCTGTGTTGTCCACGTTGCCGGGTGACAGCCCGTCTGTCTTGCCGACCGCCATTTTCGCTCCCGAAAAGCTCCGCAGAACTTATCTGTGAGCTAAAATAGGGGCCGGCAAGGCCGCAGCGGGCTTGCCCCCGCCCGCCGAACCCGAGAACGCCGCCAGCGCCTATTTAAACCGCTGACAGACATGCTGCCCCTTGTCCGCTTAGGGTATGGTTTTAGATATAATAGGCTCCCGGCAAAGCCGGGGATTTTTCATAGACGGACAACGTCCTCTGATATCAGCCGGACGCGTCACGTCACGCCGCGCAGGTACGGTCTGCCAATTGCGAGAGTTTGTTGCTTGCCGCCCGCAGAACAGGGCCTTGCTGCCCGCAGACGGGTCTCGAAAGCATCTATCGTTCGTTCTTCTCCTGCCTTGTCCCTGTCTATCTGCCGCTTGATGTATCTTTGAATTTTCTGTGCATGCTTTCCTGCTGTGTCTGTCTGGTACCCCCGGCGCCAGCATCCACCATTCCAATACCTGTATTTTAACTTTGGGTTCTTTCCGCAGAGTCTCACACTGTTTTTTCCTTTGAGATATTGCGGTCTTTTGCGGAATTTTCCACTTTTGCATCACCGGCATAAGCCTTTTTTTGAACCACTCCCCGGCGGGTGGTTTTCTTCTGCAAAAAGGCCGTTCTTCTCACGAAGAACGGCCTTTTTGTTTGCATTCTATAAAAAATACGCCGCTTTAAAGGGTATTTGCCGCACCGATACGCACCAAGGCGCGTTTCAGCTTGGCCTCGGCCATTTCGATCTCGCGCCGGTCGCTGTCGGGGGCTTTGGCTTTCAGCTTATCCTCGGCGCGCTGGCGGGCGCGCTTGGCGCGCTCTACGTCAATGTCTTCAGCCCACTCAAAGGTGGTGGCGGCAATGCACACCGCGCCTCCGGCCACCGTCAGCATCCCTCCGATACAGGCGGCGTGGCGGTCTTTGCCGTCCACCGTCACCTTGGCGGTGCCCATGCCCAGCGCGGTGACATAATCGATATGGTGCGCCAGTATACACACGTCCCCCGCAATGGTACGCACCAATACTTTTTCTGCCTGCCCGCTGAAAAACTGACCGTCCGGCGTGACGATCTGCAGTTCAAATGTCGTTGCCATAGGCAGTCCTTTCCGCCGTGCCGCGCGCTATACGCCGGTTTTGGCCTTTTCTACCGCTTCTTCAATGGTGCCTACAAACAGAAAAGCGGATTCCGGCAAATCGTCATATTTGCCTTCAATGATCTCTTTAAAGCCGCGGATCGTCTCTTTCAGCGGCACATATTTGCCCTGCATGCCGGTGAACTGCTCGGCCACCGAGAAGGGCTGCGAGAGAAAACGCTGGATCTTGCGCGCGCGGGATACGGTGAGCTTATCCTCTTCCGACAATTCGTCCATACCCATGATGGCGATAATGTCCTGCAGCTCTTTATAGCGCTGCAAAAGCTTCTGCACGCTACGCGCCACCTCGTAATGCTCCAGGCCCACCACGTCGGGCGAGAGGATGCGGCTGGTGGAATCCAGCGGGTCTACCGCCGGGTAAATGCCCTGCGACGCAATATCGCGCGACAGTACCGTCGTCGCGTCCAGATGGGTAAAGGTGGTGGCGGGGGCAGGGTCGGTCAGGTCGTCGGCGGGCACGTATACCGCCTGTACCGACGTGATGGACCCTTTATTGGTGGAGGTGATACGCTCCTGCAAAGCGCCCATCTCTGTGGCAAGGGTGGGCTGGTAGCCCACGGCCGAGGGCATACGCCCAAGCAGCGCTGAAACCTCGCTGCCCGCCTGTGTAAAACGAAAGATGTTGTCAATAAACAGCAGCACGTCCTGGTTTTCCCTGTCGCGGAAATATTCCGCCATGGTAAGGCCCGACAGCGCCACCCGCATACGCGCGCCCGGCGGCTCGTTCATCTGGCCGTAGACCAGCGCCGTCTTGTTGATGACCCCTGATTCTTTCATCTCGTTGTACAGGTCGTTGCCCTCACGGGTACGCTCGCCCACGCCGGTAAATACCGACAGGCCGCCGTGTTCTTTGGCAACGTTGTTGATCAGCTCCATGATAAGCACCGTTTTGCCTACCCCGGCGCCGCCGAACAGGCCTATTTTGCCGCCCTTGGCATAGGGGCATATCAGGTCTACCACCTTGATGCCTGTCTCCAGGATCTCTGTGGTGCTCTGCTGCTCGTCATAGGCGGGCGGGTCACGGTGGATAGGCCAGCGCTCCATGTCCTCAGGGGCGGGCATATTGTCCACCGGGTCTCCCAACAGGTTAAAAATGCGCCCCAGGCATTTGTCGCCCACGGGCACGGTAATGGGGCCGCCGGTATCCTTTGCCGGCAGGCCGCGCACAAGGCCGTCGGTGCTGCTCATGGCAATACACCGCGCCACATTGTCGCCGATATGCTGGGCCACCTCTACCGTCAGTTTTTTGCCGTTATGCTCTACCTCAACGGCGTTCAGCAGACGCGGCAGTTCCCCATCGGCAAACTTGATGTCCAGCACCGGCCCAACAATCTGTACCACGGTGCCGATATGTTGTTCGCTCATTGGCTTACATGCTCCTTTTTCGTAAATGACGATGAAAGCAAACCGGCACGAGGGCGAAAGCTTGTTCGCCCCGCCCTGCCAAAAGACGGCTGCAACGGTATTTACGCATCCTTCAGCGGTGCGGGCCGGGGCGTCTGCCCCGCGCGCCCGTCATGGGTTTCATCCGTGTTTACTTGATCGATTGGTTGCGGTCACTGCTCGGCGCCGGCCACGATCTCAGTGATCTCCTGGGTGATGGCGCCTTGGCGGGAACGGTTATATCTCAAATTGAGGTCTTCGATCATGTCGCCCGCGTTTTTGCTGGCGGCGTCCATAGCGGTGCGCCGCGCCCCCTGCTCGCTGGCGACGGATTCACACAGCGCGCCGTATACCATGCCGGATACATACGAGGGCACGATGGCGTCATAAACGGCCTCGCTGCTGGGCTCGTACAATACCAGGCCGTGGGGGCCGCCCTCTTTCGTCTCGGCTTTGGTATAGCTGATGGGCAGCACCCGCATCACCGCAGGCTGCTGGCTGAGCATAGAGACAAAATTGGTATAGCAGATATACAGCTCGTCGTACTGTCCTTCCCGAAAGCCCGCCGTCAAAATAAACGCCGCCTCATTGCAGCGCCGCACCGTCATATCCTCGGCGCAGGCAAACTCACGCGAGAGCACCTCGATATGATGTCTGTCGCAGTACTCGAGAGCTTTTTTGCCGATAGGCAGCGCGCAGACGGTTTTGTTTTCCATATGGGCCGCCGTCTGCTTGAAAATATTGGCGTTATAACCGCCCGCAAGCCCTCTGTCGCCCGCGATGATGACGTAGCAGGTTTTTTTCACCTCGCGTCTGGTTACATATACCGACGAAAAATCCGTATTCGCAGCCGCGATCTTTGCCAGCGCGCCGTGCATCAGGGTAAAATAAGGGCGGCTTTTCTCCATCCGCTCTTTTGCGCGCCGCAGCTTTGAGGACGCCACCAGCTCCATCGCCTTGGTGATCTGCATGGTGCTTTCCACGCTTTTGATACGCAGCTTGATACTTTTCATGGAAGTTCCGGCCAATGTGGAAACCTCCTTTTATCTCGTCTTTAAAAAGGCGGCTTTGCAGGCTTCCACCGCCTCTTTCAGTTTTTCCGACGTCTCGGGCGAGAGCGCCCCGGTGTCCCGTATCTCTTTAAGGATATCGTCGTGTTTCTCCGTCAGGTCTTCATACAGGTTTTTTTCAAATTCGCGCACGTCCGCCACCGCAATTTCACGCAGCTGGTTATTGGTAACCGCAAAAATGATACACACCTGCAGCTCCACCGGTATCGGAGAGTTACGGTCCTGTTTAAGCACCTCGACGATACGCTCGCCCTGGGCCAGCCGCTCTTTGGTGTCGGCGTCCAGGTCAGAGCCGAACTGCGCGAAAGACTGCAGCTCACGATACTGGCTGTAAGCCAGCTTCAGGGTGCCCGCAACTTTCTTCATCGCCTTGATCTGGGCGTTGCCGCCCACGCGGGAGACCGAAATGCCCGGGTTGATGGCCGGCATGATACCGGAGTGGAACAGCTCGGTCTCTAAAAAGATCTGCCCGTCGGTGATGGAGATGACGTTGGTTGGGATATAGGCCGACACGTCGCCCGCCTGTGTCTCAATAATAGGCAGCGCCGTCAGGCTGCCGCCGCCGTACTCGGGGGCCAGACGCGCGGCGCGCTCAAGCAGGCGGCTGTGCAGGTAAAAAACGTCGCCGGGGTAGGCCTCGCGTCCGGGCGGGCGGCGGATGAGCAGCGACAGGGCGCGGTAGGCCACCGCATGTTTGGAAAGGTCGTCATAGATCACCAGCACATCTTTGCCCTGGGCCATAAAATACTCGCCCATCGCACAGCCCGCATAGGGGGCAATATACTGCATGGGCGCCAGCTCGCTGGCGGCGGCCGATACCACGATGGTATAATCCATCGCGCCCGCGGCGGTCAAATTCTCCACCAGCTGCGCCACCGTGCTGTTCTTTTGGCCGATAGCCACATAGATGCAGATAACGCCGGCGCCCTTTTGATTGATGATGGTATCGGTGGCGATCACGGTTTTACCGGTCTGCCGGTCTCCGATGATCAGCTCACGCTGTCCCCGTCCAATGGGTATCATGCTGTCGATGGCCTTGATACCCGTCTGCAGCGGCACCGACACGCTTTTGCGTTCAATGATGCCGGGTGCGTTCGATTCGATAGGCCGGTATTCGGCCGCGTCAACAGGGCCTTTTCCGTCTACCGGCTCGCCCAGCGCGTTCACTACCCGTCCGATAAGTTTTTCACCCACCGGCACAGACACGACGCGGCCTGTCCGTTTGACGGTGTCCCCCTCCTTGATGCCTTTATCCGAGCCAAGCACTACAATGGCCACGGAATTTTCCTCAAGGTTGAGGGCCATGCCGTATTCCCCGTTCTCAAACTCTACCAGCTCGTTCGACATACAATGCTCGAGGCCGTAGGCACGGGCGATACCGTCGCCAACCAAAATGACGGTGCCTGTCTCGCTCTGCTCGATCTTATTGTCGTAATTTTTGATCTGGGCTTTAATGATCTTGGATATCTCTTCAGGTTGTAACTGCATAGTCTCACCAACTTTCTGAAAGGTCAGGCGATCGTGCCGAGCAGCCCGGCGCGGATAGCCTCCAACCTGTGTTTTACAGTGCTGTCAAATTCATAGCCGTCCATCGACAGCCGCACACCGCCCAAAACCGAGGGATCGACCCTGCACGAGAGCAGGATCTCCTTACCGGTCACCCCGTGCAGCTTCTCCTGCAAAGCTTTTTGCTGGGCGTCGGTAAGCGGCACGGCCGAGACGGCCTTTGCCTCTACGATGCCGTGCGCCTCGTGGTAACGGGCGCGGTAGGCCGCGGCGCAGCCCGCAAAAGCGGAAAGCTCGCCTCTCTCGCACAATATCTTGATGAAATTTACAAGATACGGATGCGCTTTACCGCTGAAAGCCCCGTCCACAAGGCCGGTGCGTTCAGGTTTGGGCAGGGTGGGGGTATCCAGCAGCCGCACATAAGCGGGGTTTTCGGCAAACAAGGCTGAAACCGCGTCCAGCTGTTCCAAAACCTCTTTGTCTATCCCGTCGCCGGCGCAAAGCTCATACAGCGCGCCGCCGTACACCTTAGCCAGCTGCGTCATGATGCGTCACCTACGTTTTCGATAAATTCATCAATCAGCGCGGCGTGGTCTTTCGGGTCGATCTCGCGTTCCACCACCTTTTCGGCAATGTCCACCGCGATGCCCGACAGCTCGTTTTTGATCTCGTTGACAGCTTTTTTCTTTTCCTGTGTGATCTCCGCCTCGGCTTTGGCCTTCAGCGCGGCGCTCTCACGGCGCGCCTCCTCCATAATCTCTTCGCTGCGAAGCTGGGCTTTGCGGGTGGCGCTACGCACCAGTTCTCCGGCCTCTTCTTTCGCTGAGGCAAGGCGCGCCTCGTACTCTTCCCGCATTGCCTCGGCCTCGTCGCTGGCCTCGTCCGCTTTCGCGTAGATATCGTCCACCTCCTGTTTGCGCTGCGCAAGGATCTTACGCACCGGCGCGAACAGGAACTTTTTAAACAGCCAAAATTGAATCAGCAGGTTGACGATGGCAAATACCATGCGCCAGGGGCTGATGGATATGAATGGCAGGGTCATGCCGGCCTCTCCTTTCTGGGCTTTTGGGCCGCGCTTTCAAAAAAAAGAGACGGTCTCTCTTTTTCAGGGCCGCTTCAGGCCATACCGCGGTATGGGATATCGCGTCCCGGCCGAAGCGCGCACCGGCCCGGATAAATTTTCTGGAAAGATCTTTTTATGTTTCGTCTTTAAACCGCAGACGCTGTGGCAGCCTTACAGCTGGCCCAAAAACATGCCGGGCGTGACAAACATCAGCATCAGCGCGACGATAAAGCCGTAGATACCGGTCGTCTCTGCAACGGCGCAGCCCATCAGCATGGTGCTGGTCACCATGCCCTTGCATTCCGGCTGACGACCGATGGCCTCACATGCTTTGCCCACGGCGTAACCCTCACCGATACCAGGGCCGATACCCGCGATCATGGCGAGACCCGCGCCGATGGCGCTGCAACCCAAAACGATAGCTTTTTCCAACATTGTGAACATCCTCCTAAAGATATTTTATTTACAATACAAAGCCGCCAAAAGCGCCCGCAACGGGCATGCGGCAGAACAACAAAAGAGGTACCGGGGCCCGTCCCCGCATGGACGGCCCTATTTTTCTTCGGCCGCCGGCTCTTCTTCTCCCGCGGCCGACGCAATATACATCATCGTCAGCATACAGAAGATAAAGGCCTGCAAAAAGCCTGAGAACCAGTCAAAATACAGCGAGAGGACCGCCGGGATACCCGCCTGAAAAATGGGGATGGTGCCGAGCCAGCCGGGCAGCCAGCCCAAAAGCATGTGGGACAGCGCGGCCAGGGCACCGTACAGCAGGGTGCTGATAACGCCGCCCGAGGCGATGTTGCCAAAATGACGGAAGGCCATTGAAATCGGCGTGGCGATCTCACTGATGATGTTGAACGGCAGCAGGATGGGGATGGGCTCAAGATAACTTTTGAGATAGCCCACCGGGCCCCCGCTTTTGAATTTATAATAGGTGATCAGCACAAATACCAGCAGCGCCCACCCCAGCAAAACCGAAAGATCGGCCGTGGGGGCGTAAAAACCGATCAGCCCCGAGAGGCTGGAGAAAATGGAAAGCGCGAACAGCGCCGCGATGAAGGGCACAAAGTTCATAAACCGGGCGCCCATATTGCCTAAAACAAAATTGTCGGCCATTTTCACGATATATTCCGCTATCAGCTGCTTTTTTGAGGTGGGCCGTACCTTCAGCTTCCGCGTCAAAAACACGCATAACAGCGTCAGCACCAGCGTGATAAAGCAGAGGTTGATCTCGGTATCGGTGATCTGCAGCACATCGAAAGGCGCGGGCAAGGGCAGCTGCCACTCCCAAAATATCCGTGCGCCGGTAATATCATCCATTCTCTTCTTCCGCCTCCTGTTCCGGCCCAGGCCCGTCCTCATCAGCCGCCGCAGAGGGGCCGCCGCGAGCCTCTTTTTTTACCATGATAAAATAGTAGACGAAGGTGAACGCCTGCGCAAATACCTGCGGCAGCAAAAAGGCCACGCCGTCATACCACTTTGTCACAAAGCCCAGCACCGCCAGAGCCAGCATACCGAACATCCTCAGGGTATAAGAGAGGGTGGTGGCATGTTTCGCCGCCGTTGTGGTCTCTTTTGCCAGCGCTTTTACCTGTCCGATACTTCGCATATAAAAGTTGAAAGCCGCATAGGCGGCGCCGAGTAAGCCGCCTATCAGCACACCGGCGCTGAAATAGCCCAGCACGGCGTAAACGGCCAGCATAACGCCCGTGGCCGCCGTGACCCCTGCCGCCACCATCAGCGTAGTGCGCAGCACAATTTTTTTCTGCATCTTCAGACAACACCTCTTTATCTTGAAAAGAAGCCCCAGCCGTAAAGGCAAAGGGGCTGTAACCCGTCGTATTTTAAAAATTCCTTTTTGCTTTTCACCCGTAAGCCCGCCCCGCGAGGCGACTGCAGCCAATAAGGCCCAAAAAACGCGGTGTCTGATTACTTTCAGCCGTTTTACCGCGCCGCAGACAAAAACAGCAAAAGCCGAGCGGCGGCAAAGCCTGTACGCCTCGGGGCCGCAGGCCTCAGCCGTTGAACGAGTGGGGCTCATCGTCCTTCTTTTTTTTATTGGCCTGCCGCTGCATCAGTTTATAGAACTGATAAAAAGAACACGCCCCCGCCCCCAGGCCCAAAAACAGCCCTACAAGGACGACCCACGCCCCCAGTGCCAGGCTTTTTTGCAGCCACAGCGCCAAAAGTACGCAAAGCACCGGCGGCGCCGCGATGGAAAGCCCCAGCTGCGTCAGCCACGACAAGGCCGTGGCCACAGACATCCAATTTTTTTTGTTCATGAAAAAACCTTTCAGGCTTTTTATTTTTTATTGCTGCGCAATAAAAAACCTTTGATTCCGATGGCCTCGCCCTCGCAGCTATTGCGGCAACCGGGCGATTGGCCAAAAAAACAGCCTCCGCTTCACTGCGGCTGTTTTTTAATAAAGAGCCTAATAAAAAGGATACTGTAAGTATATCAACGGCGAAGCGGAATAGCAAGTTTATTCTTGGCGATAAACGCCGCCAAAAGTGAGAAAATCTGCCCGAAATTTTGTGTCAAATGGCAGAAAAAGCGCAGGCTTGCACAGAAAGCTTCGCTTTTGTACATATTGACCACTTATTCTTTTTTCACTGCAAAAAACTTGTAGAAAACAGTAAAAAACGATTTTACCACTTTACTATGGTAATGTGATGCAGTATAATAGACCCATAACAACACAAAGGGGTAGCTTACTTATGAAAAAGGCATTGAGTTTTTTATTACTGAGCGTATTATGTCTGGGCCTGCTTGCCGGGTGCGGCGCGCCCTCCGGTGAGAGCGCCGCGGCAAAAGACACGCTGATCGTCGGGCTTGACGACACCTTCTGCCCGATGGGCTTTCACGACGAAAGCGGCGAGCTGGTGGGCTTTGACATTGATTTTGCCAATGCGGTGGGTGAAAAAATCGGCATGAAGGTCGAATTTAAACCCATCGATTGGGACGCCAAAGAGATGGAGCTTTCCACCGGCAAGATCGACTGCGTGTGGAACGGCATGTCGAAAACGCCTGAGCGTGAAGAGACGATGGCCCTGTCGGTGCCCTATCTGAAAAATCACATCATCATCATGACAAACGACGGCGTTACCGTCGCCAGCAAAGAGGACCTGAAGAGCCTTAAAATCGGCACCCAGGTGGATTCTTCGGCCCTGGAATGCATGCAGGCCGACCCCATTTACGCCGACATCCAAAAAAATGTGACCGAGTACAAAAGCTATGACGAGTGCATCATGGATATGCAGGCCGGCCGGCTGGACTGCATGGTGGTGGACGAGGTACTGGGCAAATATAAAAACGATAAGCTGGGCAACATCTTCGGCGTATCCAGCGTCGATTTCGGTGAAGACCTGTATGTCGTGGGCTTTGACAAAGGCAACACGGCCCTTGCCGACCAGGTGAGCGCCGCCATGAAAGCCCTTGCCGCCGACGGTAAAGCCGCGGAACTGAGCCAGCAGTGGTTTGGCGGAGACATCCTTGCCGAAGAGCTGACGAAATAAGCGCCGTCCAGCGCCTTTGCGGACGGTTTTGACACAAAAAGCGGGATGCCGGGGGGCCGCAAGGCCCTTCGGCACTTTGCGTCTTATAAAGCGAGGAGAAGATCATGGACGCTTCTTATATCGGGGTATTGATGCCCACCCTTTTGCAGGGCACGCTGCAGACGCTGGCGCTGTTTGCGCTGACGCTGGTGCTGGCCCTTCCTCTGGGGCTGCCCTTTGCCCTTGGCTCCAACTCTAAATTTTTACCCCTGCGCTGGCTCTCGCGCACCTATGTGTGGGTCTTTCGCGGCACGCCCCTGATGCTGCAGCTGTTTTTCTTCTATTACGGCCTTGGCATCATGGGTATCGACCTGGGACAGTTTCCCGCCGCGGTGCTCACCTTTGTTCTCAATTACGCGGCCTATTTTGCCGAGATCTACCGCGCCGGTATCCAGTCTATTGACCGGGGCCAGCACGAGGCTGCCAAAACCCTGGGCTTCACCCCCTGGAAGACCATGCGCTATATCATCATCCCGCAGGCCGTGGCGCGCATCATCCCCCCTGTCTGCAACGAGACCATCACCCTTGTCAAAGACACCGCGCTGGTCAACGTCATCGGCGTGGCCGAGCTTTTAAAAGCCGCCAAAAGCGCCGTCAACCGCGACGTCAACCCCACCGCTTATCTGCTGGCGGCGGCGATCTACCTCCTCCTCACTTTTGCCCTCACCATGCTGAGCCAAAAGCTTGAGAAGCGTTTCAACCGCTTTGAAAGAAAGGACGCGTGATTTGAAATGCCGATTTTAACGATTTCCCATGTGTCCAAAGCTTTCGGCAGCTTCGAGGCGCTGTCCGACGTATCGCTGACGGTGGAAAAAGGCGAGGCGGTGGCCATCATCGGTTCCTCCGGCAGCGGAAAATCGACCCTGCTGCGCTGTGTGAATCATTTAGAGCGGGTGACCGCCGGTTCTATTGAGATCGACGGCGATTTTCTGGTGCGGGACGGCGTTTACCGCAAAGACAAAGAACTGCGGCCCATCTATACAAAAACGGGGATGGTCTTTCAGCACTTCAATCTTTTTCCGCATCTTACCTGCGCTGAAAACATTACCGTTTCCCCCATCAAAATCATGGGCCGGGACAAAGAGGCCGCTTTGCAGCGCGCGCGTGAGCTGCTGGCTCAGGTTGGCCTGCCTGAAAAAGCGGACAGCTACCCCTCACAGCTCTCGGGCGGGCAAAAACAGCGGGTGGCCATTGCCCGCGCCCTTGCTATCGACCCTGCCATCATGCTGTTTGACGAGCCCACCTCCGCCCTTGACCCCGAGATCACCGGCGAGGTCATCAAATCCATTTTAAAATTGGTTGAAAGCCATATGACCATGCTGATCGTCACCCACGATATGCGCTTTGCCCGTGAGGCGGCCAGCCGCATCCTGTATATGGACAGCGGCCGTATCGTGGAAGAAGGCTCTCCCAATGAAATTTTTGAAAACCCGAAAAGCGACCGTCTGCGGGCTTTTTTAGCGTCGCTGCGGTAACTTCCGCCGCTTTGCGGGGCGTTATATTTCAGCTGCGCGCAAACCTTTGTCTCCCCGCTGGGCAGGCCTTTCACCCTGGCTGCCCAGCGGGCTTTTTTTCAGCGCTGCGCCGCAAAACCTGCCCGCCGCCTTTTTCCGCGCCGTCCTTCTCCCTTCAGTATCTTTTGATGAAAGGATAACGCCACTGCCTGAAATCATCTGGAAAAACGCAAAAAGCATGGACGCTGGATTCCCCTGCGCGCCGCTGCCGCCGGGCGCTGAAAAAATTTTTATCCCCAAAAACAATATGGCGTGTCGCTGGTTTTTGCGCTGCCTCTGGCGGCGCTGCTCTTCTGGGCGCTTTGGGGGCGGGCCTGCGCCTCTCCCGGCAGGCCGCTGGAACCATGGTGTATCCCCTTCGGCGTTTTTGCGGGGATTTTACTGATCCCGCTGCATGAATGGCTGCACGCGGCCATTTATCCTAAAAATGCCGAGGCCTATATCGGTTTGATACCGAAACAGTTCATGGCCTACGCCCACTGTGCGGCCCCTCTTTCAAAAAAGCGTTTTATTTTGATGTGCCTGCTGCCCATGATACTGGGGCTTCTTCCCTTTCTGCTGTTTCTCATCTGTCCGCTCAACTGGCCGGGCGCCGCCGCTGTATTGTGGCCCTGCGCTATGGTCGGGCTTGTTTCACCCTCGCCGGATTATCTGAATGTTTTTCTTGTCTGCCGCGCCGCGCCGAAAGGCGCTTTGATACAAAACGGCAAGGACGGCCTATACTGGTTTTGCCCTAAGCCGCCGGGCGCTGAAAAATGAAAATCACTGTAGCCTGTGGATATTTTTTGTAAATCATACCCGCCGCAAAAGCCGGAAAAATGTTTTTGAGCAAGGGCCGCCTTTTGACTCACCAGCGGCACACGCTGAAAAAGCCGCGGGCCGTCTTTGCGCAGGTGTCAAACAGGCACCCAAACCAAACGCTTAAAGCAGAACCAAGGCTGCACAGGGCATTTTAAAAAGAGAAAACCATTTTTTCCTCCCGTATGGAAAGGCCCGCTTCATAGCACCGCGCAACCGGCTGGAGTGAACGAAGCTTTCAGCAATCATTTCACCGCAGCCCGCCGCTTTTGCAGGCCCGCCTTCGCTTTGCCGAAAGACACGCTTTTGAAATCGATCGTTTTTCCCGGCCGGTTAAGTTTTTTCTATAAGCTGAAAAGCACATAATTACTGGGTTTCATATAGCATAACCCTATGGAAAAAACGGCAGACCAGCGTCCGCTTGGCGCCCTGAACAAACACAAGGAGTTATAGGCAGTAACACAAAAGCATGACATGAAATGGGTTGTTTGACATTTCCGTACGCTGATTTTATGATAGAAAAAGTTAAGTTGCTTTCGGCCGCCTATGACGAAAGAGACGTAAT
>JAUNTE010000020.1:3388-16976 GCA_030538855.1 Oscillospiraceae bacterium | reverse complement strand
TACAATGACGATTTTCTTTATTTTCACTTTTAACCGTTCTTGTAGGGAGGGTTGCATGTTCTCCGCCTTGTCTGCTCGATAAATTTAATTTATCTTTTAATTTGTTCTTTAACTGAAGAAACGACTGCATAGACAAGCACAGCCGCAACCAGCGCACTTATCACCCACCACAGCCAGCCTGTTTTTAAAATACATTCTGCCGCGATACAAAAAAATATAGCCGATATAAAAGCAAATACGATACCAGACTGTCGGTAATGCGGTTTCTTATCCATTTTCTCCCGTTCCTGCTTTGATGCGTAAAAATACGCATTGTTTAACAGGACACCTTTTTCCTTAAACTGAAAAACACTGATGGCAGCAAAAACAATGGACAACAGCAGAACGACAATGGACACCGCTAAATCCATACTGATACCTCCTATCGATCCCGTTTCACAGGTTTCTATATCCTATATATTTTACCATCAAGTTGTAAATTTTTCTACCCTTCGATAAACAGTATATTTATTTGCATCTTTCAATGGCCAAGAGGAACGGGCTTTGCCCGCCATTGACAAGTACCAATGCCCCTGCTTGTACGGAAGACAAGAGGAGAAAAGCGACAAGTGCTTTTGCCGTTTTTTCACAAACGTTCGTAAACACCGGGCCGATAAATATATCATTATCGGTTGTTGCCATGACGCCCGGTGGTAATGGCCAGATAAAAATAAATTAAAATCGCTTTTGCAAAGCGGCGTTTCAAAAACGGTTTCAAAAAACTGTTTTCAAGTAGAAGGGCGGCAGACAGGGGCCTATTGCTTTTAAAAGTGTGCCCTGCGGCCAAAGCGGCTTTCTGCGGCGAAAACAACAGACTTTTATAAAAAGAGTTCTCCGGTATCGATTGATGATTTTGCAGAATAGACGGCGGCAAAGGCTGCTGCCGGGCACAGACCATATAAAACGCCAAAGACACCGCCCAATACAAAAAATGTTTTAGGCCCGACCAAAGGTATATAGAAAAAGTCGCCGTCGCCATGCGTTTTTACAAACAGTAAGGTGTGGGGTGTTCAGATATGCGGCGTCCATCAAGAACCGCTGTTAGTGCCTTACAGTTACGCGCTGCTTGTGAAAATCTCGGTTCCGCCATTTTCAAACAGGCCCGAGACGGAGGAAGTGCAATAAAACGCCGGACACAGTCACCGAAAGATCAGCGTCTCCAGTTCCGCCGCATCCGCCGCCAAAAAATCAGCGCCCGCGGCGGCCAGCTCTTCTCTGCCCCGAAAGCCCCAAAGCGCCCCGCAGCATAATACCCCCGGGACGCGGTGCGCCGTCTCTACGTCCACGTCGCTGTCACCGACATATAAGGTGCAGGAGGCGGACGCCCCCAGCGCCTTCAGCGCGTGCTGAAGGCCGGCAGGGTCTGGTTTTGGCGGCGCGCCGTCGGGCAGGCCGATGGAAATATCGATCAGCCCGGGGAAATACTGCCCGGTTATAACAGGCACATAAGCGGCCGGCTTATTGCTTACCACGCCGGTTTTGATGCCGGCATCGCGCACCTTGGCAAGCAGCGGCCCCATACCGGGGTAAGAACGGGTATGGTCTTCTTTATGCGCCGCGTAATAAGCGTTGAAATCTTCCGTAAGCCGTTTTTTTAAAAAAGCATCCTGCCGCAGCGGCGGCGGAAGGACCCGCTCGATCAGTTTGTCTATCCCGTTGCCGACATAACGGCGAAAGGCGGCGGTGGGGTGCGTAGGCAGGCCCGCCTTGCGCAGCGCGTCATTTGCCGCGTCGGCAAGGTCTTGCAGGGTATCCAGCAGTGTGCCGTCCAAATCAAAAACAACAGCTTGAAACATTGCGTTTACCTCGTGATCTAATATACTTAAAGTATAAATTTTAACTGATTCGCCAGATAAAAGGGTACGGTGCGCGCCCACAGCTTACGGCGCGAGGGCAGAGAAAGCCGCAGGCTGCACAGGCCGTCTGCGGCCGAGCGGCTGGTTTGTTGGATCTGAAAGCCGATATCATGAGTATAACAGGTGACCTGATGAAAGGTAAGGCGGCGGCCGAAGAAAAAAGAGAGCGTACGGTTTTGGTTGCGGCAGAAGCCCTCGTGCCGCCAGGCATAATGAGAGACCCAGATAAAGACCAAAGATGCCGTCAGCGCCAACGCCAATGGGGGCGCCAGCGCCGGCGCGGCGCGCAGGGCCAGCGTCCACAGCATCAGCAGGCAAAGGGTGAGAAGGGCGGGCTTCCAGAAAAACAGCACGGGGGGACGGCGTTTTTGCACCGGTACATCCTTGGGCAGGGTAAAAAAGGGAAGAAGGCTTTTTACCGCTGCTTCTTCACCGGGGCGGCACACCAAAAACGGAAGATCGTCCCCACGAAAACCGCCGGCCTCAAGATAGAGCGGACGGCGGCGCAGCAGAAAAGCGGCGGGGGTGAGACGTATGTCGGTGACGGTGACGGCAGAAAGCAGAATACGGCGTGAAGTATGGGTGAACAGCCCCCCCGAGGTGAGCAGCAGCCCGCCCGCGCGCTGGGTACGGAAACGAAAGGTTTTGAAAAGCGCCCGCAGCAGCGAGAAAAAGGAGAACAGCAAAATGAGTGAGGCAAGCAGAGATAAGCCTGCAGGTACAAACAGGCCCACCAGGGCCTCAAATTCTGAAAAATGGGCAAGAGCAAACGCCCACGCCTGTGAGCCGAAGATCTTGCCGAACTGCTGAAAGGTATAAAACAGAAAAAAGACCGTGGTGAGAAAGTTGGCGCTGAGCAGGGAGAGGGCCAAACGGTCAGCCCCGCCCGGTGTATAGCCGCTGGGCGGGTCTTGTACCGGAAAGAGAATGTCGGCCAGCCGCCCGGCGTCTTTTTTCCATAAAAGCAGACGGTACTTTTTAAGGGGATACGCATTTTTGAAATAGAGCGTCACTTCGCAGGCGCCCAGCAGCCGCTGCAGCGGCGTACGACGCAGCTCGGCCACCGTCACGCCGCTGCGCAGTAAATGGGCAGTGCGTTTCAATACAACGCCCTGCTCGATACACAGTTCCTGCGGGGTTATGGTAAAGCGGCTGGCGCGGTATATGAAAAAAGAGACGGCGGAGATAAAGATCATTAAAAAAAGATTTTGCCACAGGGCGCTGAAAAGCGCCTGTATATCCCATTGCAGCAAAGCGTTCAAAAGCGGCAGCAGACACAGTACAAGCCCGTATTTCAGATAGCGCCCAAAAGACAGCGGATGAAACCGCCCATGAAGCAAGATCAAGAGGCGGCGCCCCCTTTTTGCAGCAGGGCGTAAAGCTGGGCGCCCTGCTGCGCATCGACGCAAAACAGAACGACCGCGCTGCCGCTTGCGTAGACCGCCAGGCTGCACAGCCCAAACAGCCGCTGTAACGGCGTGCGCCAGATGGACAGGCCGGTAAGATACCGCAGAGAAAGCCGTTTTTTGCGCAGGAAAAGAACGCCGCGGGTCACGCACAACTCTTTGCCGTCTGCCGTTGCCCGGGCAGAGGCCAGCCGCAGAAAGAAGAGAGGATAGGAGAGGGCCGCCGCCCCAAGGCAACAGGCCAGACGCAGCAGGCCGCTGCCCAGCGGCAGAAAAAAGGCGATGAGGCCGCAGGCTAAAAACAGCCAGATGCTCAGTAAAGCCGCGCCCCGTTTTTTATGGGTGAGCAAACCGGTTCCCTCCTTTTTTAAAAGCATAAGAATAAACTGCCCGGCGGACGAAAATAAAACCCGCAGCGCCGCAGCGGATAGAAAAAGAGCAGCGGAAAGGCTAAAAGCCCCGCCGCTGCCGCTGTCAAACTGAAAAATACGGCGGAAAAAGCTGCCGCAGTATAAAACAAAGAAAGATCACAGCTTCCACTCACGCATCAGGTCATGAAAAGCGGTGTCCCTCGCAAGGCACAGCACCCGGTCTCCTGCCAAAATACGGGTGGTACCGCGGGGGATGATCAGCTCATCGTCCCGATAGACCGACACGATGACCACGTCGGGGGGGATGCGCAGGTCAGACAAAGTTTTGCCGCTGTAACGAAAGGTGTCGGCCAGGTTCACCTCGGTGAGCGAGACGTCGGCCGAAAGGCTGAGCAGCTGGCGGAAAGCCGCCGTCTCAACTTCGCGCTCAAGCAGGCGGGCGATGCTGTCGGTGCTGCTGATGGCAATATCTACCCCCAGCTGTTTTAAAATGTTGGCATTTTTAGGGTTGTTTACGCGCGAGACCGTCTTTTTTACTGAAAAAACTTTTTTTGCCAGCTGGCAGGCAATCAGGTTGCTTTCATCCCGGCCCGTCACGCTTACCAAAGCGTCGCAGTCTTCACAGTGGGCGCTGGAAAGTGCCTCCAGCGTGGTACCGTCCCCGACGATCACGGGGATATCGAGGTTATTGGCGGTTTTGGCGGCGCTCTCTTCGTCATTTTCAATAATAATGGGCTGATGGCCGTGTTCACGTAAAGTTTTGCTCAGATAATAACCGACTTTTCCGCCGCCTACAATACATACTTTCATCATTTCTCTCCTTTAATCCAGCAGCTGGGCGGTGACAAGCTGGTCACCGGGCTGTATCCGGGCTGAAAGGTTACCGGCAAGCTCCAGCCTTCCGCCCTGATGCAGAAGGCCGAATACACAGTGCTGAGAAGAGATGGGAAGTTCTGCCAACGTCTTGCCGCAGTATTTTTCAGGTGGGGGCAGCAGGTGAAAAACAGCCGTGTTGCCGCCAAAGGATACGGTTTGCGGGGTGGCGCCCTCCAGCAGGGCGCGTACCAGCATGTTTGCGGTGAGGCTGACAGGGCTGACGGTGCGGATGGAGAACTGCTGTGCGAAAACCTCTTTTAAAAGGGGGTCTTCTATCATAGCGAAAACCTGTTTCAGGCCAAAAATTTCCTGCGCTACCTGCGCCACCATAACGTTGACGTTGTCGTCTTCAGTGACGGCCAGCACTGCGTCGCAGTCAGAGATGCCGGCTGAACGCAGCGCGTCCACATCGATGGGAAAGCCCGTTACAGCAAGGCCTTGAAATGTATGGTGGCCGTACTCGTTGAGATGTGCGAGACGTTTTGGATCGTTATCCAAAACAGATACGCCGTGGCCCAGCCCCTCCAGCTGCCGGGCAAGGTAACAGCCCGCCTGTCCGCAGCCCACGATCAAGATGTTCAATTTCAAGTTCCTTTCCATAATTTTTTACAGAGAAAAGCCTGTTTGTCTTTACCGGTTACCCAGGCTTTATGCATACATAAAAGCAGAGAAAAGCCGGATGTCCGGCCACGAACAGAATACCACAACCAGGCGTATTTGTCACCTCTCTTTTTTAGGGGGACGCAAGGGCAAAAAGCGGAAGATGAAAAACTTCTTTCATATTTATATATAGTTACAAAATGGGAACAAAACGGTATAGATATAGTGTTTGCAAAAAAATGATATACAAGTTTTGGTAGATGTGTTTTTCTTTTTATTTTCAAAACGCGCGGTGAAAAATAAAAATTCATTTTTTTATTTCCATCACAGGTAATTCCTGCTATACTATAACCAGCTGTAATATGAAATGATCGTACCCAGAAGGAGGCGGAACTTTTGGAAAAGGAAAAACATACAAAAAAAAGACTTTCACTAAAATGGAGCACGACGATTTTGATCGTTTTGTGTTGGGTACTGCCCATTTTTTGTATTGTGGGCCTGGGCGGCAGTTATATCATTGACAATTTTGAGAGCCAAACACAGGAAATGGCGATGACGTCGGTACAAAATGCCGTCAAGCTTACCAAATCTCAGTTGGACGCCTCCATCACGGCCTCGCGCAACGCTTCTTACAATTCTACTATCGTAGACGCATATAACAAATATCAAAAAGATGGGGATGTGCTTTCTTTCCATAGTACGGTCCAAACCTATCTTGCCCAGCAGTATAATCACGACGACCGGTTTTTATCCGCGGCGCTGTGCTTTTTCAATGAGCCGGATGATATCTTCTTCAGCAGTATGTTCATTCGGCCCAGTGAAAGCCTTTATTATAAAGAAAATGTGGCCGGTAAAGCGTACGAGATCGCGCAGGGCAGCGAGACGTCGATCGTGTTTTTTACAGAGGATGAACGGCTTTATATGCAGCGCAATCTGGTACAGCGCGGGATGGAGGCGTTTGGCGCGCTGACGCTGGAGCTGAAAAATGAGACGGTATTCCGTCCGATGAAAAATATTGCCATGGTGACGGACGCGACCATCTGGCTGAACGACATCCCGGTACCGATGATGGGCGAAGCGATGACCGGTATGGAAATTGAAAAATTTCCGATCTCAGGCTCGGTTTATATTGAACGGGAAAATGAAGATTATATCGCAGGCGTGGAAAAGACCGATAATTACGAGTTCCGTTATCTCATCCATGTGGATAAGCACGCCCTTGGGCAGCAGGCGGACGGATTTAAAATGATTTTGATGGGCCTGTGCATTTTACTGGTGCCGCTGATGGGCATCGTGATCTTGTTTTTCCATCGGATGGTCAGCCGCCCGGTCGGGATACTCAACAACGCGGCGGCGGAGATCGAGAAGGGGAATTTCGGTATTCAGGTGTCCGAAAACTTTCACTCGAAAGAATTTCAGTTTATGGCGGGCAGTTTTAACGCCATGTCCGATACGCTGAAAAATCAGTTTGAAAAGCTGTTTAAAGAAGAACTTGCGCTGCGTGACGCCAAAATCATGGCGCTGCAGCTGCAGATCAATCCCCATTTCCTCAATAATACCCTTGAGATCATCAATTGGGAGGCGCGTCTGGCCGGAGATGTGAAGGTGAGCCGGATGCTGGAAAGCCTTTCCGTCATGCTCTCAGCCACGATGGACCGCAAGCATGAGCGCATCGTGCATCTGAGTGAAGAAATGATGTATGTGGACGCCTATCTGTATATTATCTCTGAGCGTCTTGGCAAACGGTTGTCGGTGGAGAAAAATATCGACCCCGAACTGCAGGACTTTTATGTCCCGCGTCTGGTGATGCAGCCCATCATTGAAAACGCGGTCGAGCATGGTATCCAGCCGCTGCAGAAGGGCCTGATCACCATACGGGTGTACCGCGACGAGGAGAGCGTGGTGCTGGAGGTGGAAAACGACGGCATCATGACCAATGAGGACGAGGAGAAAATTGCCAAGCTGCTGGACCAGGAACAACCCGAAGGGGAAGGGGACAGCTATAATCTGGGCATTCGCAACGTTAATCAGCGTTTAAAGATCATTTACGGAGACGAGGCCGGGCTTTATATTAAAATGAACAAAAATCAACATACAGTGGCAAAAATTATCATACCGATTCACCAACAACAACAATAATATGCAAGAAAGACCAAAACTGTTCATTAAAATTTTGTGATAAACGGGTTATCATAATATGCACAGAGATACATATCACCCTGATAAGTATCCCAAAAAAGTTTTATGGAGGAAAAAAAGCATGAAAAAAGTATTAGCTCTGGTACTGAGCTTGGTACTGTGCCTGTCGTTCTTCGCTGGCTGTTCTTCTGACAGCAGCAGCACGGCGCCGGTCAGCACCCCTGACTCAGAATCCGAATCCGTTGCTCCGGCTGAGCCTGTAACCCTGACTGTTGTTACCACCTTCGGTGGCAGCGACGGCAACCGTGGCACCTACGAGAAAGCCATTGCCGACTATCAGGCGGCCAGCGGCAACACCATCGACGACCAGTCCGGTACTGCCGATGAGACTTTCAAAACCAAAATCGCGACCGACTTCTCAACTGGCGCCGAGCCCGACGTTATGTTCTACATCTTCTCGGAGATGGCGGATCAGATCGCTGCCGGCCAGTTTGTTGACCTCGACACCATCAAAGCTGTATATCCTGACTACGCTTCCAACATGGATGCGGCCTCTATGCCCAACGTTGTTTCTGCCGACGGCAAAAACTACGCTGTTCCGGCTTACGGCTACTGGGAAGGCCTGTACTACAACACCACCGTTCTGGATGCTGCCGGTGTGAAAGCTCCTGGCGACGACTACACCTGGGATCAGTTCCTGGCGGACTGCGAAGCCATCAAAGCCGCTGGCTATGTGCCTGTTGCGCTGTCTTTGACTGGTGAGCCCCACTACTGGTTTGAGTACTGCGTTATGAACAACGCTGGCCCCCAAGACAAACACACTGTCGTTCCTGCCGCGAAAGACGACCAGGGCTACAAGAACTGGGCTGCCGGTGTCAACGACATCAAAGCCCTGTACGACGCTGGCTACTGCCCTGACAATGCTTTGACCCTGCAAACTGCTGAGCATGCGCAGATGATCGCTGACGGCGCCGCCGCTTTTGATATCGACGGTTCCTGGAAGCTGCAGTGGTATGTTGACAACGCCAACATCGAAGAAATCGGCCTTGGCTATCCCCCTGCGAAGGAAGCCCGCAAAGCGACCGACGTTGTCGGCGGCGTATCCTCTGGCTGGATGATCACCAAAAAATGCTGGGACGACCCGAAGAAACAGGCTGCTGCTGTTGAATTCGTCAGCTTCATGACTGAGAACGATCGTCTGGGCGAATTCGCTACCAAAGCGAACTCCATCACCTACCTGAAAGACGGCTTCAATGCTCCTGACGCGAGCGACCTGTCTCCTGCTCAGATCAAAGCTGCCGGCTTCCTGGGCGGCGCTTCCACGGTAACTCCTGCCACGCAGGACGGTATCACGAGCGCTATCCGTGAGAAACTGTTCACGCAGGACATCGCCGCTGTTTGCGCTGGCACCATGACGGCTGAAGAAGCCATCGACGGCCTGCTGGAGCGTGTTGCGGACGCTGCTTAATCACAGCTTCCCCAAAAAACACTAAGGCTTAGTTAAAGAATAAACCGGAGAGCGTGGGCATCATGCTCTCCGGTTTTTTAAAAGAGGGCGACCATATGAATTCAATGATTTACAAAAAGAAATCTCCGTTATTTCTTTTTTTGATTCCAGCATTTGCCTTCATGACAGTATATTTGTATTATCCGTTTGTCATGAACATCTATAACAGCTTTTGTAAAATCCGGGCGTTAGGAACTGCGTCCAAAGGCTTTAATGATCCCCTGTATGAGAACTATACCAAACTGTTTACAGACGCCGCCATGGGTACGGCGTTTAAAAACACCATGCTTTTAATGCTCTGCACCATCATTTTTCAGGTGGGCATTGCGCTTTTATTGGCATTACTTATCGATAATATCACGGTAGGGACTAAATTTTTCCGTACCGTTTATTTCTTCCCCATCGTTATTTCGGCCGGTGCGCTCGGTCTGCTGTTCAATCTGTTGTTTTTGTATCCGTCTCAAGGCGTTTCGTCCGTGGGCGGCGGCCCCATCAATACAATTGTCGGTGCGCTGACGGGACAAAACGGCCCTGCCATGATTGACTGGAAGAGCATGGAGAACTGGATGTTTACCATGTTCTTACCCATTATGTGGCAGTATGTAGGCTTTTATTTCGTCATCATCATCACCGGCCTCAACAATATCTCGGCGGATATTTATGAGGCGGCCTCGATTGACGGCGCCGACGGTATGAAACGCATCCGCTATATTACTCTGCCTTTGCTGCATAACACCCTGTGCACCTGCCTGACACTGGCGATCACCGGTGCGCTGAAGGTATTTGATTTGCCGTGGGTCATGTTCCCCAATGGGGTACCTTTGGGGCAATCCTGGCTGACAGGTACCTATATGTACAGCGTTACTTATGGCGGAGACGTGGACTATGGCTCTACCATTGCATTGCTGATCGTTGTTTTAGGCGTGGTTATTTCACAGGTGGCCAACATTATCTTTAAAGAGAAAGATTATTAAGGAGGTAAAAGACAAATGGCATCAAATAATAATACCTCCGGCGTAACGCTTAATAAAAAGAAGTTCCACGTCAGCAAGGTATTCATCTATATAGCGCTGGCTTTTTGGGCGCTAACGACGATCTATCCGTTTTTCTGGGTCATTTTAAACTCTTTTCGTGAGAGTACGATGATCGTACGGGATTCTTTCTCGATACCCTGGCCGGGCAGCGGCGGAACATTCAGCAACTACACCACCGCTTTTGAGCGTGTGCCGTTGCTTGGCTCTTATTTTAACAGCATCATGATCTCAGGCATTGTAACGATCGTCGTTGTACTGCTGTCAGGTTTTGCGGCCTACGGCCTTGTGCGCTATCAGTTTAAGGGCCGCGGCTTTTTACACAGCATGGTTATCGCCAGTATGATGTTTCCTGCTTTCGCAACCATCATCCCTGTTTTTATGATGGAGAGCAGCTGGCATATCGTCAATACAGGCAATACGCTTTTATCCTGGCTCAGTGTTATTTTGCCGCAGATCGCAGGCAACCTCTCCTTCTCCATTATCGTATTGATGGGCTTTATCCGCAGCCTGCCGATCGATTTGGAAGAAGCGGCTTATCTGGAAGGATATAATGTATATCAGATATTCTTCAAAATTATTTTCCCTCTGGCGAAACCCAGTTTTGCCACAGTCAGTATCTTCACCTTCCTGTGGAGTTATAACGACATGTTTACGCAGATGTTCTTCCTGCGCAGCCGTCCTCAATATACCATCACTCGTTTGCTGAGTGAGATCGCGAGTATTGCGGGTATTGACTACGGCTTGATGGCCGCTGCAGTGACTGTAATTATAGTACCGGTGCTGATCGTTTACATTATTTTCCAAAATAATATTGTAAAAGGTTTAACTGCCGGTGCGGTAAAAGGTTAAATTTCAGCAGCCCTCTTTTTATTGAACTTATGTGAACTAAAAGAAAAACCGTTGTTTATGAGAGATAAACAGCGGTTTTTCTTTTCTTTTTTTGGCATTTGTTGATTATTTTTAGTTGACCTTGGAAAATATCCTTGCTATACTTTTAATGATAACTTCTATTTTCTTACAAAATGAAGCAACAGGTGGTGTCTTTAGATGCATAAAGTCGTTATTATTGACGACGAGGATATTATCGTGCGCGGCCTGCGGGAGGTCATGCCCTGGGAAGATTATGACTGTAAAATCGTAGGTACGGCCAATAATGGAAGCGACGCGATAGAATTGATCCATCATGAAAAGCCTGACATCGTTTTTACAGATATTTGTATGCCGCAGGGGGATGGACTTTCGCTGATCGCCGCGGTACGCAGTGAGTACCCTGAAATGCAGATCACAATTTTAAGCGGATACTCTGAATTTGAATATGCCAAAAGGGCGATTGCGCTTGGCGTTTGCCGGTATGTACTGAAGCCCAGTAAATTCGACGAACTGGAAGAAGCCCTGCGGGCGATGGTAAATAAACTGAATGAGGGAAAGCCCGCGGCACAAGAAGACCCGGCGGCAGAAGGAAAAGATGAGGAGGGCGCGGAAACGGCCCAGAACTTTATCATTAAAAACGCATTGAAATATATTGAAGAGCATTATGCTGAAAAGCTGACATTGAGCGACGTGGCAGATAAGGTCTATGTCAGCCAATGGCACCTTTCAAAGCTGATTGCAAAAAATACCAACCAAAGTTTTTCTGACCTGCTGAACGGGGTACGCATCGAACGGGCGAAAAAGCTGCTTTGTAACCCGGCCCTGCGCATTTGGGAGATCAGCGAAGCGGTAGGGTTCGCGGACGTGACGCACTTCAGCCGGATATTTAAAAAGCATGAGGGAATGAGCGCCAACGAATACCGCAACAAACAGCATGTAAAATAAGCTTTTCAACGGGAGCATCTGAAATGAGAATAAAAAAATTGGTTTGTCTCGCGTTGGCGGCGCTGTTGTTATTGGGGTTTTTCAGCGGCTGTGTACAGGATAAACGGGAAGAGCTGCTTGAAAAAGCAGAGCAGTATCTGCGGCAGGGCGATTGTGCCTTGGCGGTACGCATTTTAGATACTTATCTTGAGCAGGAACCCGAAAATATAACCGCAAAAGAATTATATGCGCAGTATTATCACGCGACAGAACAATTTTTGCTGGAGGCCGAGGCATATTACCGTTTAATAAAACAGGCACAGGACAATGATATTTCATTAGAGGGGTATTATCTTGCCTGCGCAGCGGCCTATTTGCAGCTGGGGTATCGTGAGGACGCACTTGAAATCTATCAGGAGGGGGCGGCGCGTCTGCCCCAAGCCGAGCAGTTGAGGCAAAAGGCGGACGAGCTGGACGCCCAGCTGCACCCGCCGGGGCAGCTGTCACCAAAGCCGGATGAAAACGGCGTTTATCATATGACCGTCCCCGGCGAAAAAACAGCGCTGGAGGTCATATTCTCAGGGACGGAGGAGGACGGGGCGCTGCCGGCTGCTTACCGGCAGGCGATAGAAAGCTTTGAAGAGGCGACCGGACACACGGTATCCTGTCAGACCCTGCCGCAGGGGGTGCCATTAAACGAAAATCATATAAAGAATGGTCTCTGTTTTATCGGTACACAAAAGGAACTGGATGCGTTGACCGCTGCGGGCGTATTGGTCTCTTTAGAAGAGATGCGGGAGGAATATCCCAATTTGGGTGAACACTACCGTGAAGAGCTTTGCGGACGGGGGCCGGACGGAAAAATCTATGCCCTTCCCGCCGCGGGCGGATGGAGCGGGCTTTTCATAAACCAGAAGGCGCTGAAGAGCTGCGGCGTTGCGCTGCCGGGCGAGGGATATACTTGGGAACAGTTTTTGCGTGACTGTGAAGCGATAAAAGACAGCGGGAAGATACCCATTGCCGCCGAAGATACCGAGGCCGGGTGGGGGCCCTGGGTGGAACTGGGGCTGTGGAACAATACCCCGGCCAGCCGTCAAAGTGCGGCCCTGCCGTGGACGCTGGCGCTGGAAGACATGAAAGAGCTGTATGACAAAGGGTATATACAAAAAACCGAACAGGCGGAAGACGCCTCCGAAGCAGCGTCACCTTTCGATATGCTGCTGGATGGCGAGGCCGTTTTTATGCTGGGAGACGATAACGACTGCGCAAATTTAGCCGCGGCCTTACAGAGAAGGGACGAAGAGCCGGGGTCTCTTTATGTAACGCCCCCGCCGGTAAAAGATACTGCAAAGGCGGGGCAGGTAGTGGGAGACCTTACCGGGGGATGGGCGATGAGCCGCACCGTTTGGGACGACCCGGAAAAACGGATGGCTGCGGTAAGCCTCTATTCTCACCTGACGGCTGCAAATATAGCAGCGGGCGGCAAAGAGGCGTATCTATTCTCTGCATTGAAAGTGAGTGACGGCGCGGAAGAAAAAGACATGCTGAAAAAGATGTTGGAGACTTCGTTTTTTCCGCTGGTGCGCGGGATGCGACCCTCAACATTGGCAGAGGTCACGGCTGCCGAAGGCGGCCAGTGGCTCAAGATACTGCATCAGGTATTGACGGAAGCGCTGACGCCGCAGGAAGCCGCTGAAAACCTGAACCAGACTGAAGGGCAAGGCTTACAGGAGCGGGAAAAAGCTGAAGAAAGCAATGCGGGCGAGTAACGCACCAAAGCCAAGCGCGGCGGTACGCATGCAAGATGCCGGAGACCTGAATCAAACCAAAAAGGGCAAGGCTTACAGAAGCAGGAAGAGGCCGAAGAAAGTAGGCGGGCGAGCAGCGCGCCAAAGCCAAGCGCGGCGATATGCATGTAAGATGCCGAAGACCTAAATCAAACCCAAAAGGGCAAGGCTTACAGGAG
>JAUNTE010000020.1:0-3288 GCA_030538855.1 Oscillospiraceae bacterium | reverse complement strand
CAAAAGGGCAAGGCTTACAGGAGCAGGAAAAAGCCGAAGAAAGTAGGCGGGCGAGCAGCGCGCCAAAGCCAAGCGCGGCGGTACGTATGTAAGGTACTGAAGACCTGGATAGAAGGAGAAAGAGCGGATGAAGAATAAAAAGCTTTTTGTAGAGGCGGGCGCTTTTGCCGTACTTCTTTTAGCGGGGATATTGTTTATGCTGTTCAGCCGGCCGGCCGCGCCCGAGGTATTGATAGAACAAGCGCAGCAGGCGGTAGAAAAAGGGGATTATGAAAAAGCGTCCGGCCTTTATTTAGCGGCGTTAAAGAAGCAGCCCGAAAATACCGAGGCGCTGCGCGGGCTTGCAGAGGCGGCCTCTCACCTTGAAAACAACAAAAACCTTGAGGCGGCATTAAGAAAACTGATCGAACTGGAGCCTGCCGAGTGGCAGCATTATTATGATTTGATCAATCTTTATCTGAAAGAGGGACGGCCGGAACAGGCGGACGTAATACTGCAGCAGCTGAAAGAGAAAAAAGAGGTGGAGGCCGAAAATTAGCGTACTGTCGGGAAAATGCCAGACGTAATAAAAAATACGCCCGGCCGCAGAAAAGCTGCCGTGAGATAAAAAAGCCCCGCCAAACGCGAAACAGGTTTGGCGGGGCTGCCTTTATTTTCATCAGGGGTGGGACGGGGCCTCACCGATGCGCCGCTTTTTAGACGGCGGGTTTTGCCGTGTCTGCTGCATAAAAAACAGGGCTTATCTTCTCTTTGCCGCTTACCGGCAGTGCAGCGGTGTGGCCGGTTTTTCAATAATGCCGCTCTCAAATTTCCGGTTAATATCCCATGTTTTCTCTTCTGTTTTTCAGCGGTAAGAGGGGGGCCATTTTGCAAAGCAGCATCTTTTCAAGGTTTGACGCGGGGGTACCGGCCCAAACAGAAAAGCGTGTCCAGCCTGCTTTTTTACAAGTACACGCTTTCATTCGTTCACATTGGGAAAGAGGATACAGATACGCAGCCGGTTATTTTCATACTTGGCGGATATACTGCCGTTCATTTGTTCAACTAATGTTTTGGCTATCGCCAAGCCCAGGCCGGTTGAATTTCTGGCGGCTTCCACTGTATAAAATCGGTCAAACAATTTTCCAACCTGTATTTCATTGAGCCTGGCAGCCGTATTGGTAAAAGAAATCTCGCCTGTTTCAGACAGCGTGATATCCAAATCGCTGTCGCTGTATTTGATCGCATTATTTAAAAGATTGGAAAACACGCGGGATAGGGCAGAGGGATCGACACGTTTGACAATATCGGTTTTGGGCATTTGTATATGGGGGACGATCCCTTTTTCATTAAGCGCCGTATAAAACGCCGCCAGGCTTTCCTCCAGCACGCGATTGATGACAACAGGCCTTTCCGCTGTATCGTTCCCGCTGGATATGGTGACGGAGTATCGGAACAGTTCTTCGGTCAACAGTATCAGCATATCCGCACGGTTTCTGATGATATCGAGATACCTTGTGACCGGTTCAGATTTTTCCTCTTGGTCCAGCAGATCCAAATAGCCGCAGATAGCCGTCAGAGGGGTTCGCAAATCGTGCGAAATATTTGTGACGGCATTCTTAAGCTCCGTATCTCCTTGCTGGAAGCGATGGCGCTGCATGCGAAGCTTTCGCAGTTCTATATTGATGGCATTGGCCAGATGACGCATATACTTATCATTGCAGGAAATATCAATGAGGGTGTTGGTATCGGTTTTGAGCCTGTCGGCAAAGGCCCTTTCAATTTCCTCTGCGGCTTTTTGCAAAAGGTGGATCTTTACACACAGCGTAACGGTGACCACCGCCATAATACCGGCAAAAGCCCATAACCATCCTTCCATCATAAACCTCTTACTTCAAATTTTTTTTCTTGAAAATAAAGATTCCGCCCAAGGTTGTGAAAAGGGTGATAGCGGCGGACGATACGAGCATACGAACAGGATGAGCGATTTTAAGCCACCACAGGTTCAGCCCCTGTCCCGTAGGTAAAACATCCAGAACAAGTTCATAGATCTTACGCGTGACGCCGCTGATATAGTTTGGATTAGGGAGGGATTCAGACGTTACCACCCCATTTGCAGTGATTTGAACGCCGCTTGTCATTTCTGGCTCTTGAAGGGCGTTATACAGCATACTTGAAAAAATAAGCAGCCCCAAAATCAGCAGCAGAGAGATGGCAACGCTGGCGGCTTTATTTGTACACAGCATATTGATAAATGTACAAATTGCAGAAAAAGCAGCCACACACATCACAGCGATCAGCAGATAGAGAAGCAAGCCGGCAACGCCCATTTGCCAAACCCCCAGGGTTGGAACGGCAACCAGTGCCCCAATCAGCCACGCCGACATCATCAGCAGGGTTGCCGCAGTGGCAGTGACCAGCCCTGCCATATAGATGGCTGCCTTGGTATGCCCGGCCGCAATTTTATTTCTGATCGTGCCGTCACTGTATTCAGTGCCCAAAAACATACTGCTGAACAATGCGCAGAAAACGCCGATGGATACTGCAAAATGAAAATAGTATTGATCGATACTGTAATTGTAATCTGTTAAATGCAGCGATGCCTGTTTACATCCGTTCAGCATATATATCACCGCGTAGAGCAGCATGGCGCCCATACAGGCCCAAAAAACCTTATTTTTCCAAAGGCGGGAAAAATCAGCGGATAACAGTTTACGCATTTTTTCCACCTCCTACCAGGCTGACATAGTAGCTCTCGAGACTTTCGTCCCGCTCCTGCATCGAAAGAACCTCGCAGTTTTCTTTGGCCAGCGCCATGGTGAGCTGAGAGATATTGACTTTTGCATACACGTCGGCAGTTTTGTCGGTGATGATCTTATAATCGATCTGCATGCCGTCAAGTACACGGGCAAGGGCTTTTGTGCTGCTGACTTCCATACGGACGCACTTTCTGCAGGCGGCTTCCAATTCGTCTGCACGCATCTCTTTTACAAGGTGTCCGTTATCGATAAACCCGTAATGCGTCGCCAGTTTAGACAGTTCATCAAGGATATGGCTGGAAATCAAAACGGTGATCTGCTGTTCACGGTTGAGCTTTAATATCAGTTCCCGGATTTCAATAATACCTTGCGGGTCAAGGCCGTTTACAGGTTCATCCAAAACTAAAAAATCGGGGCTGCCCGCAAGGGCGATGGCGATGCCTAATCTTTGACGCATACCAAGAGAAAAGTTTTTCGCTTTCTTTTTTTCTGTGTGATCGAGCCCCACCAATTTTAAAAGCTCAGACAGCCCGTCAAAAGACGGCAGACC
>JAUNTE010000019.1:8996-16993 GCA_030538855.1 Oscillospiraceae bacterium | reverse complement strand
CAATAGTATCATCTCCTTTGTTTTTGGCCGTCTTTTCCGCCTGAGGTGTATTTGTTCCCATTTTAAAGCTGCGCCTCATAAAAATCAAATTTAGAGCGGCATAGTTAAAAATTGTTACTTGTTTCTACACCTTTATAACGCTTTAGTAAATATGGGCGGCAAATTGGCCAATATATAAACTGATACACTCGGCTAAAACCCAGTAACCATGCGCTTTCTGGCTTATTGAAAAGCCTTAACCGGATGAAAAATATCTGTTTTTTTACTGCGCCTGTTCAAAGCATGGCCTGTTGGCTGCACCATAAAAGGATAAAAAAATTCCCGGCGAATGCTTTCGCCGGGAAAAGATCAGCACTGAGGATGATCACATGGACATAGAAGTGGGATCGATATACCATTTGCCGTCGATGAGGATGACTGTTAAATGGAAGGTGGCGGGAGTATCCTCGCCGTCCGCAGTGTAGACGGCAGTGACGTTATAGCCTTCGGTGACGTCTTTGGCCGTAATACCGAGAGCTTCGTACATCTTACGGTCTTCGTTTATGCTGGACACTTCATCAGCAGTCAAAGCGGTGGATTCCTCTACCTTGTAACGTACGCCGGACACATTCGCATCGGCATATTCCTGTTCAAAAGCCTCGGCAAGAGAATCCATGCTCATGCCGCCCATTTTCATGATCTCGTCATACTCGGGAGGGAAAACGCTTACCAAGGCTTTACCGTTGCCCTCTAAAGCGGATTTTAAACTGTCAAGAACATTGGCGTAAGGTTCATTGCCGCCGCAGCAGCCCACTAAAGAAAAGGCCATAACGCAAGCCAAAACCAAAACCATGATGATGCTGAGTGATTTTTTCAAAAGATCTCCTCCTAAAAATTTGTGTTTTACATGCAAAGAATGTAAAACTATTGTGAAATTTAGTATAGTCGTGGTTTGACTATTTGTCAACCTTTTCTTCCCCTTTTTCAGTTTTGTACAATTCTGTACAACCGGAAGGCCGAAAAAGTTGACAGTTTGTCAAGGGGCGGCCCGCTGCGGCGGAAAGCCGAAGGATACCCGTTTTCAGCGGCTGCCGCTTTTATCACAAACGATTGGGAGGACATGGCTAAAAAAACAGGCCCGCTGAAGCCAGCGGGCCTGTAGGGCCGTTTGCAGAGAGACGTTATTCTTTAAATGCCCAAAGCCGCTGGCCCACATAGTTAAAGAGGGTAAAGATACACTGGGCGAACAGCATGGCGATGCGGGTGACCCATTCACTGGAGAGCGCAGGGAATAGCGCCCCCAGCGCCCAGGGAACCAGAAAATCGGACAGGCCGAAAGAGACGAGATAGCACACGGCGATGACGATGGCGAAACGCACCGCGCTTTGCAGAAGGGGCGCTTTGCTTTTAAAGCTGAAATGCCGGTTAAGGATAAAGCTGGCAATGCTCGTCAGCGCGAACATCAGTGCCGTGCTGGCCCAGTAGGCGGCTTTTTCACCCCATAAAACGGTAAACGGCCCCAATAAAAGCTGACTGCCGGCCATAGATATGACGGTGTTGCCGCCGCCGATCAAAAGAAAGATCAAAAGGCTTTTATCACAGAAGAAAGAGAACAGTTTTTTTATCACGCGTCCTCAACCACCTTTATCGTGCGGATGATTTGGGGGGTCAAGGGACGGTCATTATAATCCGTCTCACAGGCGGCGATCTTGTCCACTTCGTCCATCCCGCTTACCACCCGGCCAAAGGCGGCATAGTCGCCGTCGAGATGCGGGGCGTCGGCATGCATGATGAAAAACTGGCTGCCCGCAGAATCAGGGTCGGCCGCGCGGGCCATCGATAAAACGCCGCGGGTATGGCGCAGAGGGTTGTCGAACCCGTTGGAGAGAAATTCGCCCTCAATATGCCAGCCGGGGCCGCCCATGCCGGTGCCGTCGGGGCAACCGCCCTGAATCATAAAGCCGGGGATGACCCGGTGAAAAATAAGGCCGTTATAAAAACCTTCGTTGACAAGCTTTAAAAAGTTTTGACAGGTTTTTGGCGCGGCCTGTTCATCTAATTCTACCGTAATGCGGCCGCCGCTCTCCAGCTCGATCAAGATCATATGCAAAACCATCCTTTATTTTAAAATATAAAGCTTTATGCCAGTTTACCATATCATGAAGCGAAATGCAAAAAATGACTGAAGAGGAAAAAACAGGGGCTTTTATTTTTTCCAAAAATACGGCTTGTATACTTTTTTATTCGTGAAAATGTTGAAAACTCTGTGGAAAGTGTGGAAGAATGGGGCTGTGACGGTTGAAACTTTCCACAATAAAAGGAAAAAAGGGGCGAACAGGGCGAGATTCAACCGAATGTTGATTTTTAACGGGGCAGTGACGTTGATAAAAAACAGGCGCCCGTGGGCGGGACAAAGCGCCCCGCGGCTGTGAGGAAGGCCCCGAAAAACAGAAAGAGAAAGCCCTGACCTGGGAATATAAAGGATGTCCGTTTTATATGCGGCAGGTGTTTTCAAACGCTTTCAGAGAAAGGAAAAAGCATAGAATAATCTGGCAGGCAGTGAAAAATGAACGAAAAGTACCTTGTGAAAATTGTCAGGGTATAAAAGACGCCGCCGTTCTGGTGGCCGGACATTTTGATAAAAGAATGGGGGCGTCGGTTTTTTGACAAGAGGCTGAGGCGGATAGCTTTTTGACATGGAAAAACTGTGACCCGCATAAAATAAAAACGGCTGCCGTCTGGGGGGACAAAAAATTGACGCGGCGGATACAAAACGGTATACTGACAAAAAGAAGCGCTTTTACAGCCGGGGCGCCGTACAGGGACGCTAAAAGAGGAAACCAATATGAAAAAAACAAAAAACAATTATAAGAGTAGACGCCATGTGGGGGCGCTGGCTGTCGCTGCGCTGTTGCTTGTTTTAACAGCCTGCGCCGGAGGCCCGCTTTCAGAAAGCCGTACCCCGGAGGGTGTGATCGCCGATGGGATAGAGAGCTGGAACGCGCCTGCAGAGCTGGCGCCGCAGGAGGAGCCCGCAGCCGAAACACAGGAATATCGCGCCGTATGGCTTACTTATTTAGAATGGCAGCACACGGATTTTTCAAGTGAAGAGGCGTTTCGCGCCGGTGCGGGTGAGATGCTGGACAAAATACAAAGTTTGGGAGCGAATACCGTGATCGCCCAGGTGCGGCCTTTTGGGGATGCGTTGTATCAGAGCGCTTATTTTCCCTACAGCAGCTTGATCACAGGCACGCAGGGACAAGACCCCGGGTATGACCCGCTGGCCGTATTGATTGCAGAAGCCCATGCAAGAGGGCTGCGGCTGGAGGCGTGGATCAACCCTTACCGGATACGGCTGAGCGAGACGATGCCTGCGCAGCTGAGCGAGGATAACCCCGCAGTGAAATGGATGGCCCAGGAGGAGACGGCCGGTTATGTGCACGAGGTGAACGGAGGACTATGGTTTGACCCGGCCGAACCGGAGGTGCAGCAGCTGATCGTACAGGGCGTACGCGAGGTGGCGGCCAATTATGATGTGGACGGGATACAATTCGATGATTATTTTTACCCGGAAGGGGCGCAGGATGACTTTGACGAGGCGGCCTACCAAAAATACGGTGCGGGCCGCAGCCGCGCGGATTTTCGTCGGGATAACGTCTCGGCGCTGCTGAAAGCGGTATACGCCGCAATAAAAGAAGAAAAACCGTCGGTGGAGTTCGGCGTCAGCCCGCAGGGCAACAACGACAACAACTATCAGATACAATACTGTGATATTGCGGCCATGATCGCCCAGCCGGGCTATATGGATTATGTGATGCCTCAGCTGTACTGGGGATATGATTTTATATTGAAAAACGGCAGCGACCGTTTCAGTTTTGAGAATTGTCTGGACGAGTGGCTGGCCATGCCCCGGCATGAAAGCGTGCGCCTGTATGTGGGGCTGGGCGCTTATCGGGTAGGCGGGGGCGACGGCAGCTACGCTGAATCAAGCGAGTGGCAAAGCGGCGGCAATTTGTTGCGTATGGTAAAGACGCTGCGGGAAAAAGGCGCGCTGGGCTTTGGGCTGTACCGTTACGACAGCCTGTATCAAAACAGCTGCCCCGATTTGGCTGCCCGCGAGGTGGAAAACCTTGCCGCGCTTTTGGGCGGCGCATAAGGCCGCTTTATAAAAGGGTGCGGGGCCGCCTTGCAGCCGGCGGTTTCCAGGGGCTTTGGCGCTGCCGCGTACTGGTTTTAAGGTGTGCAGATTGGCTGTAAAAGCGCCGCCCTGCTGATGAGGGCCGGGCGGCACTTTGGTTTAGAGGGCTGTCATGAATGAGAGTGCGGCCTGTGCAGCCGGGGCGGGCGCTGGGCCATGGCTGCGCAAGGGTTGGTATGGACGCCATTTTAGCATATGAAAAAACCGGCCGCGTTTGCGGCGGCCTAGGCGGCGCAGGCATTAGGCGTTTTTACGCGGCAGGGCAAAAGATGCCCGGCGCAGTGCCGCGGCAGGCCTTTTTGCCGCAAAAAGGGCATGGCAGGGGCCGGACAGGAAGACTTTGCCCGGGAGAAGGGACGGCATAAAGGCCGGGCGGGGTTTCATACCGGTTCAGCTGCCGGTAAAAACGGGCCGCGTGCTGCAGCAGCAGTAGAGGATTATACAAAAAAACAGTTTCAGCAAAAGGAGGAAAGGCACGATTGGAACGACTGAAGGGAACCCCCGTGTCGCCGGGATACGCGGTGGGAGAAGTGGTGGAGCTGGACCGGCGGTATGCCGGGCTGAACCGTATCGTACTGCCCCCGCAGAGAGAGGCGGAGCTTTTTTATGAGGCGCGCGCCGCCGCACAGGAGGAACTGGGCGTGCTGGCGTCCAGCGCCCACCCCGCAGAAAAAGATATTTTTACCTTTCAGCAAATGGTTTTAGAGGACGAAGGTTTTGAGGAAGAGGTAAAACGGTATATCCGCGCGGGGGCCGGGGCGGCGGCTTCAGTGGAAAGGGCCTCGCGTATTTTTGAGCAGCGGATGAGAGAGCTGGGGGACGATTATCTCTCTCAGCGCGCGGTGGATATTCGGGATACCTGCCGCCGGCTGATCGATATTTTGGATGGGCGCACCGGGCACCGGTTTGCCATGGAGAAAAAAGGTGTTTTGGCGGCGGAAGAACTGTACCCGAGCGACCTTGTCAGCTTAGAAAAAGAACACATACTGGCGTTTATCACAGGCGGCGGTTCACCTGAAAGCCATGTCTCGATTATGGCGCGTACCCTGCGGCTGCCGGCGGTGGTGGAGCTGGGGCCGGGGTTTGCCCGCAAAGCCGCGGGAAAGACGGTGGCGGTGAACGGAGAGACGGGCGAGGTGTTTTTAGACCCCGACGGCGCGACACTGGCACTTTTTGAAGAAAAGATCTGCGGGGCGCGTGTGTGTGCGGGCGTATGATACCGCTGCGGACGGAAAGGGGTTTTCCCGGGAAATCGTGCCCGGCTTTTCAGCGCCGCGTTTTCACATATGGATAAAAGGAGCGGCCCGTTTGAAAGCCGCCTTAAAAGAGAGAATATCTGAAAGCGGTGCGGTTGTGATGACCGTTCGGGCAGTGTGGAAGAGAAAGAACGAGGGCCAAGGTTCGCAATGTTGCGGCCTTGAAAAAAGCTTCAGCCAAGGCGCCGCTGGAAAAAGACTTTTTATGTTGTATAAGGTAACGAGAGGATCGCGTTATCATGCCTGCCCTAAATGGACAAGGGGCAACACGGTTTTTCGGGCGGAAATAACAGCCGACTGCCTCGTCCGTCTTGCAGCTGCCATTTCCGCTCAGAAAAACTCCGCAGAACCTGTCGGTGAGCTAACATAGGGCTGGCAAAATCGCAGGGTGAAGGCGGGTGCCGCCCGCTGAACCCGAGAACGCCATCAGAGCCTATTTTAGCCGCCGACAGGCGTGTGCCCCTTAGCCGCTTAGGGTATATAAAAGGGTTGTAAAAGAAGAAGCCGCGGCAGTTTTGAAAAAGGGCGGCGGTGACATAAAGGAAAAGAGACCGGCGGGAATACGGGCGAAATAGGATAAAAAAACAGCCGCGTGAAGGTTATAGCGGCCGTTGGAGTGTTTACAGGGTATTGATAGGGCGGTAAAGTTTAAGCGAAATTACGATACCATTTGTTAAAAAAACGGCAGGAAAGGGCTTGCCTTAAAGCGGATAAGCGCAAAGCGGTCGGAACGGTATCAAAAGAACGCCGCGGCGGTGGGATACTGCGGTACGCCATATATGGATGATAAAGAAATAAAAAGAGAAGGAACTGATGGCGCAGAGGGACGATTATTTTATTGGCCGGGAAAAGTGGCTGCAAAAAGGCGATATGCGCTGTGCGCGAACGCGTGTGGTTTTACCGCTGCAGCCGCATAAAAGGCGTGGGACGATACGCTTCATAAAGCGTCAGCCCGCATGTTTGTGAAAGCACGGGAAGGGGCCGCAGCCTTTTTAAAGGCATTTATCCACGTTACCGGTAAAGGACAGGTGCTTTGGCGAAGAGAAGTTTTTAGAAAAAAGAAAAAGCAAACGGACGGCCGGGACGAAAATGGCTACGGACTGGCTTTTTTCGCCTTTTTGTGGTAAACTACAATAAAACAGGCCGCGGCAGACAAGGGCTGAAAGCGGCGTTAAGGGAGGTAAAAATGTGAGCTATCAAATTGTGACAGATTCCTCGGCCGACCTTTCTCCAAAACAGGTGGAAGAGTATGGGCTGGAAGTGATCCCGCTGACACTGACGCTGGAGGGCAAGGATTATAAAAATTATCCCGACGGCAGGGAGATCGGGTTTCAGGAATTTTATAATACGCTGCGCGGCGGAAAAATGAGTACGACCAGCCAGGTGAACGCTCAGGCGTTTAAAGAATATTTCAAACCGCTGCTGAAAAACGGGGACATTTTATATCTGGGCTTTTCCTCGGGGCTTTCGGGCACCGTAAATTCAGGACGCATGGCGGCTGAAGAACTGGAAGAATATTACCCCGACAGAAAAATTATTGTGGTTGATACCCTGGCGGCAAGCTTGGGCCAGGGCCTGTTGGTGGATTATGCCTGCCGGATGAAACGGGAGGGGAAAAGTATAGACGAAGTGGCCGCGTGGGTGGAAAACAATAAATTGCGGCTGGCCCACTGGTTTACGGTAGACGACCTCAACCATTTGAAACGGGGCGGCCGCGTTTCAGGGGCGGCGGCGTTTTTCGGCACGATGCTGAATATCAAGCCGGTGCTGCATGTGGACGACGAGGGACACCTGATACCCATGGAAAAGGTGAGAGGCCGCAAAGCCAGCCTGGACGCGCTTGTAGACCATATGATAAAGACCGGTGAAGATCTGGAGCAGCAGGTCGTTTTTATCAGCCACGGTGATTGTCTGACCGACGCCGAGTATGTGGAGGAGCAGGTGAAAAAACGCTGCCACGTCAAGGATGTGAAGATCAATTACGTCGGGCCGGTGATCGGCAGCCATTCCGGCCCCGGTACGATGGCGCTGTTCTTTTTGGCGAAAAACCGGGATTAAAAAACACGGCGTTTTAAGGGCAGTGCTGCGGCGTAGGGCGGTTTAAAAGGCTATATAAAGCGCAGGTTTACCGGAGATTTTGAAAACCGGCTTTGCTGAAAGACGCAGCCGCCGGGATAAAACAGAAAATATAAAAAAATGCGCGGTCCGGTGATTTTACCGGCCTGCGCATTTTTTATGCAAAAAATGGCGTTGTCTGCGGTGGAGAAAATCTTTTCATGTTCACACAAAAGCAAGCGTGAGACCATAATGATTTGGCTTGCCGCCCGCGCTGGAAGGGGAAGTGCCGCAGCCTCACGGAAAAAAGAGGAAAGCCCATGCGGCCAAGTGCCGGGACGTTGGATAGATTCAAGACAGGAGTGAACTCCGGGCAGGAATCGGCTTTGGGGAGAAAACGGAGGCGGCAGAAATCAGCTTTGGGTAGGGAAGCAGCCTCAGGCAAAAGTCGGCCCTGAGCAGGAATTGGCCTCGGGCAGGAACCGGCCTTGGGAGGAAATAGGCAAAAG
>JAUNTE010000019.1:0-8896 GCA_030538855.1 Oscillospiraceae bacterium | reverse complement strand
ATAGAAATGGGCTTCAAACAGCAATCGGCCTCGGGCAGGAATCGGAGGCGGGTAGGAATCAGTTTTAGGTAGGGAAGCAGCCTCAGGCAAAAGTCGGCCCTGAGCAGGGATTGGCCTCGGGCAGGAACCGGCCTTGGGAGGAAATAGGCAAAAGATAGAAATGGGCTTCAAACAGCAATCGGCCTCGGGCAGGAATCGGAGGCGGGTAGAAATCAGCTTTGGGTGGGGAAGCAGCCTCAGGCAAGAGGCGGCTCTGAATAGCAATCAGCCTCGGGCAAAGAATAGAAAGAGAAGTTCGGGAGTATAAAAAGCGAAACTGCGGGACAGCCGGCAGAAAAGGGTTTACCCGGCTGTCCGGGCAAATCTGTAAAATAGGCGGTTTTTGCTATACTACAAAACCTTGCTTTAAACGAGGACGAAAGGCGAGGCAGGGCTAACGGACGGCGCGCCGGCAAAGCCGCCCGGCGCGCACCTGCAAAAAAGGGAGAGGCAAAATACAAACCCGTTCAGCCCCGCGGTACAGCCGCCGTGCCGGTGGCGTAAATACGGCAGGAGGCGCTGTCATACACACAGCTGAAATATTCCCGCAGGGCGTCGTCGCTGGCGCTGTAATAGCCCTGCTGCACGTCGCTGGCCGCCTGCTGGGGAGAGAAGACCAGATAAGTGATACCGTGCTTTCGGCATACTGCCAAAATATCCTCTTTTGAGGCGGAAGGGTCAAAAAGAAGGGCGTTTTCGGCAATGCGTTCACTGACGGCGGCTTCAGACACGCCCATATTGGTGACGGCGTATTGAAAGCCCTCCATAAAAGCCTGCCTGCCGCTGAGGGCGGAATAGAGGTTGGAGATCCCCTCAAGCCGCCGCCCGGTGTGGATGCGGTTGGTGGCGAACATATCATCTTTAGAGGTATTTGCCCGCAGCCAGAGCATGGCGGCCTCGTCGTCCGGCGTCATCACGCTGGTATAAGGGGCGTAGTCATATTTTTCAGCCCACCCCATATTGCGGAAAAACTGCCGCCCGCCGCTGCCGAAAAAGTTGATATAAAGAAAACCGGTGGTGACCACCCCCACGGCGCACAGCCCGGCCATGCAAGAGAGCCAGACCTTTTTACAGACGGCCTTTGATTTTTTTACCCCTTCGGCGCGTTTGGGCCAGCGCAGCGCGTCCAGGCCGTCGCAGGCCAAAAGGTTGATACAGAAAACAGCCAGAAAAAGAAAATAGATCTGGCTCATATGGGGATGGCTGAAAAGATAATAGGCCAGAAGGCCGCCCGCGGCGCAGGCATGGCAGAAAAGATGCCCGGCCTCCACATGAAAAAGGCGTTTGACGTCGTGCCCGATACTGCGGACGTATAAGAGGAACTGGGCGGGAAGGGTGAGCGCCGTCTGGACGACATATAACACCGGCACCAGCAGCCAGTATTTTACCGCGCTGGATGGATAGAGGGCCTGCAGGATGTTTTTAAAATATCCCTGTTCCAGCGTGGCGGAAAAAGAGAACGTCATGCTGTTGTTGGCCCCCGAGGAGAAGAGCGCCAGATAGAGCGCCCCAAAGGCGGCGGCGACGCCGGCCGCAAGCAGCGCCCCCCGAAAGCCCGCTTTTTTTTCGGCCAATAAAAACAGTACCGTCAGCACCGAAGCGACGGCCACGATGGCCGCGACCGGGCCTTTACCCACCCCCAGCAGCACAAAGGCGCAGAGGGTGAGCGCCAGATAGCGCCAGCTCACCTGAAAACGCAGCCGCGCGGCGTTTAAAAACAGCCCCGCGTAACAGCACAGCAGCACAATGGCGGTGGCCTGCGCGTTGATGTTGGTGATAAGGTGCTGAATGTTGGAATTGTTGAAGACAGACCAGCCGTTGGGCAGGATCTTCCACAGGCTGGCGCAGCTGAACAAAAACATTGAAAAGGTGAAGAGCATGACCGGCAGCGGTTTGTCGCGGTAAAAGAAACGGGCAAAAAGATACAGGCCGCTTACCAGCGCCAGCAGTACCAGCGGCTGCAGATAAAAGCCGATGATGTCATAGGCGGGGATGCCGGTGAGCAGCGAGAAAATACCGGACAGCATCTCAGATAAGTAATGATAGGAGAGGCGCACGTTGTAAAAACGGATGTCCTGCGGAGGAAAGGCCAGCTGAAAAGCGTTTGCGTTGCCGACGTTCCACAAAAAATCATGGTTGAGCAGGATGTCGCCCACGGCGGTGGGATGCGCGTTTTTTACAACGCTGGTAAAGGTGTAAAGCAGGACGAGCGAACAGTATAACAGCGCCAAAAGCCAGCCGTTGGGGGTGACGGAGGAGAGCCGCAGCGGACGTTTTGAAGCGGAAAGGCCGCCGGGCCCAAAGCTTTTTCGTTTTTGCAGCGCCAAAAAAACCTCGGCCGCCGCCAGTACCGGCGGCACGGCCCACAAAAGCCAAAGGACGCCCAGCCGCATGGTAAAGCAATACAGGACGGCCAAAAAACCCGCGCCGCAGACAAGGGCGCAGGGCGCGCGAAAAAGAGAAAACTCTTTTTCAACACCCGACAGCCGGACAAAAAACCTGCCCGGCAGATAGAGATAGAACAGGACGGCAAGACAGAAAAGCGCCCACTGTAAAAGGCTGCCGCCGCTGAGCGCCGTAAGCGTCAGATACAGCGCGGCACAAAAAATACAGTAGGCGGCTTTGGTGCGCGCAAAGCCGGTGTAAAGCTTACCCACAAATGTTTTCATCGCTGTGCCTCCCTTTTTTAAACGCCGCGGTGCAGCAGCTTTTTAGCGCTTTGCCAAAGCGCCGAGAAATTGAACGCCAGCACGGCCAGGGTGAGAAGCCCGCAGTAAACCGGCCAAAGCGGCGGCTCGGCCATCATGATGAAGGCCTCAGCTGTCAGCAGTGTGATGTTGAAGACGATGCGGCCGGTATAAAGCTTCATCCTGATGTATTTTTTGGTGTTGACGGCCCGGATGACAAAAACCGTGAGATAGCTGAGGATGGTGGCGACAGCGGCGCCGTTGGGCCCCATGACGGGGATGAGCAGCGCGTTCAGCCCAAGGTTCATCACGGCCCCGACCAGCATGGTGTAAAAGCTGAGGGAAGAACGTTTTTCAACCATATAGATACTGCCGATAAAGGTGACGAAGCAGCTGAAGATCATGGCAAGGATCAAAAGCGGCACATACTGCCATGCAGTGTAATAAGAATCAGCGGCCAAAATGGAGATGCAGACCTTACAAAGGACGATCAGCCCGGCCGAGACCGAGAAAATAAGCCCCTGAAAACAGAAAAATACCCGGCTGAAAAAGCGTTCACGGGCTTTTTTGTCCTGCGCGTCCTCCGTCACCGCCGAGAGCTGCCACGCCTCGGTAAAAAGAGACGAGAACATCATAATGATATTGGGGATGTTATAGGCCACGCTGTACAGGCCGGCCATGGTATTGCCGTTGATGAATTTGACAAAGTAAAAATCGCTGGTGTTGATGATCCACCAGAACATACTGGAGGGGATGAGCGGGGCGGAATAACGCACCATCTCTTTAAACAGCCGCCCGTTAAAATAACGCGGCTTGAGATAACGGTGCAGCCCGGCCACCACCGTGAGAAACAAAATGGAACACGCGTCGGCCATCACCGTGGCCAGCACAAAGCCGGTGATGCCCCAGCCAAAGGGTTTTAAAAACAAAACCATGAACAGCACATACAGCGCCGAATTGAGCACGCCGTCTACCGCGTACAGACGGGTATACATCTGTGAGCGGACAAAATTGCTGCTGAGAGAGTTGCGCAGTACGCTGACGATCATGAAGATATATAAAAGAGGGATATGCTGGTTGAGATCGGGGATCAGGGCCAGCGCGGGCCAAAAGCAAAGGGAGACCGCAGACCCCATGACGATGGCCGTTACGGCGTTGGTATAGACGCTTTCCCTGCGGCAGGCTTTATCCAGCCCAAAGCGGATGACGGCGTTGCCGATGCCCAGCGTGAGCAGCGGCTGTACCAGATTGCCGCTTTTGATGATGAGGTCGGCCGTGGCCTTGGCGTCCGGCGGCAGGATCTCGGTATAAAACGGCATCAGCAAAAACACCAGTATTTTACTTGAAAAAGTGCTGATGGCAAATAAAAAGGTATTGGAGAGCAGACGGGTGTATTTATTCAAGGCGTTGCTCCTCCTTTTGATACAGGCGGCCCGGTAGGGGGCCGTGTGATGCATCCGCGGCAGAACACGCCGAAAAACGCGCCCTGCGCCGCAGATATTATATTTTACCACAAATTCTCAAAAAAAGCGAAGCGGGGCGTAAAATTAACAGTCATTTAACAGTTTTCTGCGGGCGCGGTAATCCGGCATAAGCGCCGCCATCGCCGCGTGAAAGCGTTTGCCGTGGTCGGGATACAGAAAATGCACAAATTCATGCAGCACCACATATTCCTGCGCGGGCAGGGGGCGCAGAGCAAGGCGGGTGTTGAATACCAATTTTCGTTTGGCGGGGTAGCACACGCCCCAGCGGCTTTTCATCTCACGAAAGGAGAGCGCGGGCATCTGGCCCTGCAGGGCTTTATGAAAAAGGGGAAAGATACGCTCTGCAATCGGGCGCAGCGCCTCTTCAGCCTGCGCTTGAGAGGGGGGCGGCGGCATGGCCCCGGCCTGCGCTTTCGCGCGCTGAGAGGCCTCATACGCCCAGCGGCTTTTACTTTGCAGAAAACTTAAAACAGCCCCGCGCGGCATGGAAAAGGGGGCCGAGGCCCGCACGTCGCCCGTGCGGGTGACCCGCAGATTGATGTTTTTGACGGCCTTGCGGGTCAGGGTGCAGATGAATTGTGCCGAAGGGACGCCTTCAACCACAAGATATAGTGTCTCAGTTTTTTCTTTTTGTGACATGGAGAAGACGGCTCCTTTTCACGGTTATTTGCCGCTAAACTGTGTAACGGTGGGCTTTTATCCGTTTTTATCAGTATAAGCCGTTTTATAAAATTTAGCAATCTCTACAAAAATCTTATCAGAAATTAGGAATATTCCTTCTTGACAGGTACTATATATTGGGCTATGATAATTCACGTACGCTACATATAGGCTTTGTAAAGCTTATTTTGATATACGGCGTGGATGTAATATAAAAGAGGTGCTGAGGATGATCAGAAGTATTATCAAACGGGACGGCCGCGTGGTGCTGTATGACGAGGCGAAGATCGCCACCGCGATTTTAAAGGCGCTGCAGGCCAGCGGCGTGGACGACGCGGCGGCGGCGGCGCGGGTGGCCAACGCGGTGGGGACAGCGCTGGAGGATACCGGCGAGGAGACCCCTTCCATCGAGACCATTCAGGACATGGTGGAACGCCAGCTGATGGAACAGGGTTTTGACGAGGCGGCAAAAAAATATATTTTGTACCGCGCTTCACGCACCCGGGTGCGCGAGGCAAATACCGCTTTGATGAAGACCTTTGACGAGATCACGCATGTGGACGCCCGTGAGAGCGATTTAAAGCGTGACAACGCCAACGTGGACGGCAATACCGCCATGGGCACCATGTTGCAGTATGGATGCAGCGGCGCGAAAGCCTATAACGCGGCCTATCTGCTTACCCCGGAGCAGGCCGAGGCGCACCATAACGGAGACATCCACATTCACGATTTTGATTTTTACGCCCTGACGACGACCTGCACCCAGATCGATATCATCAAGCTGTTCCAGGGCGGCTTTTCTACCGGGCACGGCCACCTGCGTGAGCCCAACGACATCCAGAGCTACGCGGCGCTGGCCTGTATCGCCATCCAATCAAACCAGAACGATCAGCACGGCGGCCAATCCATCCCGAATTTTGATTACGGCCTGGCCATCGGCGTAGCCAAAACCTATAAACGCCTGTGGGCCGAGAACCTGGCAAAATATCTTGAGATCACGGCGCCGGGCAGCCTGTCACAGGAGGACGCCAAAAAGATGGTGAAGGAGATCGAGGCGCAGCAGGGCCTTGCCCCGCGCCTTGCCACCGACCCGGCTTATCTTGCCGCAGAGGAAAAATATCTGGCCGGGAAAGTAGAGCCTGAGGCGCTGAAAAAAGCCCAGGCCTTTGCCAGAGAAAAAGCGGAAAAGGAGACCGAGCGCGCCACCTATCAGGCGATGGAGGCCGTGGTGCATAACCTGAACACCATGCACTCCCGCGCGGGGGCGCAGACGCCCTTCTCCTCCATCAACTACGGCACCGACACCACCCCCGAGGGACGCATGGTCATCAAAAATATCATGCTGGCCACCGAGGCGGGGCTGGGACACGGCGAGACGGCTATTTTCCCCATCCATATCTTCAAGGTGAAAGAGGGCGTCAACTACAACCCCGAAGACCCCAACTACGACCTGTTCAAGCTGTCGCTGCGGGTGAGCGCCAAACGGCTGTTCCCCAATTATATCTTTTTGGACGCGCCCTTCAATCTTCAGTATTATAAACCGGGCCATCCCGAGACGGAAGTGGCTACCATGGGCTGCCGTACCCGCGTGATGGGCAACGTATACGACCCCACCCGCCAGGTGGCCCCCAGCCGCGGCAATCTCTCGTTTACCTCTATCAACCTGCCGCGCATCGCCATTGAAAGCCACGGGGACGAAAACCTTTTCTACGACAAACTGCACGACAAGCTGGAGCTGGTAAAAAACCAGCTGCTTGACCGGTTTGAGATACAGGCGCGGAAAAAAGTGCACAACTTTCCGTTTTTGATGGGACAGGGCGTCTGGATGGACAGCGACAAGCTGGGCCCCCACGACGAGGTGCGCGAGGTGCTGAAGCACGGCACCCTCTCCATCGGCTTTATCGGCCTGGCCGAGACGCTGACGGCGCTGTACGGCCATCATCACGGAGAGAGCGAGGCTATGGAGCAAAAGGGCCTGGATATTGTAAAATATATGCGCGCCTACTGTGACGAGCAATCGGCCAAATACCATATGAACTTTACCCTGCTGGCGACGCCCGCCGAGGGGCTTTCAGGCCGGTTTGTGCGGATGGATAAAAAACGCTACGGCATCCTGCCCGGCATTACCGACCGCGAATACTACACCAACAGCTTCCACATCCCGGTGTGGTACCCCATTTCAGCCTTTGAAAAGATCAAAAAAGAAGGGCCCTTCCATGCGCTGACCAACGCGGGCCACATCACCTATGTAGAGCTGGACGGCGACACCTCGAACAATCTGGACGCGTTTGAGGCGGTGGTGCGCTGCATGCATGACGCGGGCGTAGGCTACGGCAGCATCAACCATCCCGTTGACCGCGACCCTGTCTGCGGCTATAACGGCATCATCGGCGACGAGTGCCCCCTGTGCGGCCGCAAAGAGGGAGAGGGTGCACCGGTGGAGCGCATCCGCCGCATCACCGGGTATCTGGTGGGCACCATGGATAAGTGGAACGACGCCAAGAAAGCCGAAGAGCGCGACCGTGTAAAACACGGTGTAGAGGCAGAAGCTGTCGCCCCCACGCAAGAGCGCGGGCTGAAAACCGGCGAGGGCGTTGGGTTTGAGCGTATCCGCCGCATCACTGGCTATTTGGTGGGCACCATGGATAAGTGGAACGACGCCAAGAAGGCGGAGGAACGAGACCGTGTGAAGCACGGCATTGGGGCGCAGTAAGCTTTATTTGTGCGTTCTAAGGCACGGTATCCGGCCCACGGGCCGGATACCGTGCCTTTTAAAAAATAGCCGCAGCGAAGCGCAGGCTGTTTTTTGGCTGATCGCCCCGTTGCCGCAATAGCTGCGGGGGTGGGGCCATAGAGATCGAATATTTTTATTGCGCAGCAATAGAGAACAAAAAATGGTGAGGTGCGAAGCATGAAACTGAATCTGGCGGGCTGCACAGAGGATTCTATCACCGACGGCCCGGGCATCCGGTTTACGATATTCTGCCAGGGGTGCCCGCATCACTGTGAGGGGTGCCATAATCCGCAGACCTGGCCGTTTGAGACAAAGCAGGAGGAGACCACAAAGGCGCTTTTTGAAAAGATCAAAAAGAATCCGCTGACCTCAGGGGTGACGTTTTCAGGCGGGGAGCCGTTTTGTCAGGCCGGGGCCTTTGCCGAGTTGGGCCGCCTGTGCGCCGGGGCGGGTTACGAGGTGGCCTGTTATACCGGCTATACACTGGAAGAGCTTTTAAAAAAAGCCGGGCAGGAACCAGAGGTAAAGGCGCTGCTTGAAACGCTGGACGTATTGGTGGACGGCCCCTTTCAGCAAAAAGGCCGCAGTTTAGACCTTAAATTTCGGGGCAGTAAGAACCAGCGCATATTGGATGTGCCGAAAAGCCTTGCGCTGGGCGGCCCTGTTTTAAAGCAGGACGGCCGCTGGAGCGCGTCGGAAGAGGAAATCCCGCCGGTGAAAATAAATTACTTTTCGTAGATAAAATATTGAATATTACTTGAAGGCGTAAAGTGAAAACCGTGCAATTTACGCGGCGGCGTAAGAAAACGGCGGCTTTGGTGTGAAACGCATATAAAAAGCTTGGCGCCCCCACGGGGGCGCCAAGCTTATTTGTAACGAAAAACCACATTGTGAAACGTACGGTTCAAAAGAGCTCAAGCGATAAGAAGGAATAAAAACTCCTTTTGCTTTCATAAAAGCGCGGTTTGTCAAGTGCAGCAAGAAAAGCGGCAGGAAGGAGATGCAGAAAGAGCCTGAAGGACATAAAGCATTTATCCTATAGAAAATGGGATCGCAGCGTATAGGAAGAAGCAGCGGAAAGAAAATGAGATGGCGGACAGCTTGCGCTGGATGTGTGAGGCCTGTTTTGGGGGCGGCAGGGAACAGACCCCCGCGGCTGGCGGCCCCTGCTTACGTGTTTTACACGCAGGCGCGGAACAAAGGGACCGCATCTGAAATACGGTGCGTTTTACACGCGGATGTTTATTCACGCTGCCGTCCGTTCAAAATCGTCTGGCGAAAACTGTTCTGCG
>JAUNTE010000272.1:1661-3200 GCA_030538855.1 Oscillospiraceae bacterium | reverse complement strand
AACCGCTGACCTGCTGATTACGAATCAGCTGCTCTACCAACTGAGCCACACCAGCATTTCTGCAAATTGTTTTGAAACTACAGCATACCTTAATTATTATACGGATTTTTCTGCGTTCGTCAAGCGTTTTATAATAAAAAATCTTCGTCAGAAAAGCTTGGCAGCTTGGGTTGGCGGTGCGGGATACGTTTTAGCGGGTCGTATTCAAATTTTTTGCAATGATAAAAAGGGGAGACTACGCCTTTTTTAGCGCAAAAAATCATTTTTTGATCGCTGCCAGGACGGCCGACCGCACAATAAGAACAACATGGGGAAATATTTGAATTGAATAATGAAGTACGTTTCATGAAAGCGTTCACCTGGCTCTCTGTTTTTCTTTTTTATTATAATTCATTTTTCTGTTTTCGTAAATAGACTGCGGGGCGTACATTCAAAAATAAGAGAAAGGGCCATCCCAAGCAATGCAAAAACACCGAACCAATCAAACCGCATGGCAGGGACAAAAGAACGGGTAGAAGCGCAGACGGTGACGTCCGGGAACAAATGAAGCCCGACGGTAAAAAAAATGGCGCTGAGGGGAAGGTGCAGCAAACGGGAGGAGAGAAATGGAAGCAAGCTGACGCCTTTCGGCAGCAAAGCTTTTGCCTGTGTCAAGATAGAAAGGCCCAATATACTGAGCGCGGCCAATGGGGCATACAACCGTAAAGAGCCGGAAAGCCCCGCGCCGTAGGAACAGCCTGTCGTGACTTCAAGCAGGGCAGCGGTTATATATTGCGTCAATGCAGAGGCATTTTGGCAAAGAAGCTGGGTAAGCATATTAAAAAATATCACAAAACCGCAGATGGATAAGCTGGAGAGGGAAGCCTGTTTGACCGCGTCCACAAAAACGTCGGCCGGGTTAGCTTTTTGTATGGCAGCGCATTGGAAGGAAGGCGTGGGGGGGATCGCTTTTTTCTTTATAAAAAGCCCGAAGGGAACTGCACACACAAAGCTTGAGATAAGCAGGCTGGCCAGCAGTAAAGCGCCTACCATAGAATTGCCGAGCAACAGAAACCCCACGCCCCCAACGATAAAAGAAGGGCCCGCATTCAATCCGGCAATCAAAAGAACGCCCGCCTGGCGGTAGGTGATCTCTTTTTTTTCACAGCAGGCACTGAGTGCTTTTGAGAAAACCGCGAAGCCGCCGAGCGTACCTAAAACCAAAGCCGAGGCCGCCCCATCGCTTTGAATGCCTAAAAGTTTTAAATAAGGGCGCAAAGGGCGCCCCAGCACACGGCTGAGGGGGCTGCTCATGATGAGCTGCGTCACAATAAAAAATGGAAATAACGTAGGGATCACCCGATTGTAACAGTTTTCAGCGCCATGGATAAAACCTGAGAGCGCTGCCTGCGGATATAAAAGGCAGAGCGCGCCAACCCCCAAAGCCATAAAGCCTGCGGCCCAAAAACCGGTACGGCGAAAAAAATGCGATATCATATTGTTCACCTCAATGATATATATATGTTACGAATGGTTCTATTAGAAAAAGTAATTACGGTT
>JAUNTE010000272.1:0-1651 GCA_030538855.1 Oscillospiraceae bacterium | reverse complement strand
GTTGGAAAGGGCGTAGCTCATGAAACGATCTGACGATAAAAAGAAAATGCCCGCTCCGGTACGTTATTTGCGCTCTTTATTTTTTGATCCGGGTCAGCAGCTGATACGTCCCGCGGGATTATCCATTCGCTGCAATGGTGAAATAGAGGTGGAGAACTGTAAAGGTATTACACATTACAGTGAGGAAAAGATCGAAATCGATATGGGCGGGCTGCGCGTCCAGATAAAAGGGGACGCGCTGACTTTGAGGCATTTGACAAAAGGGGCTATGGGTGTATGCGGAAGGCCGATCTCTCTTGAATTTATCTATGGAGAATAAAAATGAAAATCTGGAGTTTTTTACTTGGTATGGTAGCGTTTGAATCGGCCGGGGGCAGAAATGAACGCTTTTTAAACGACTGTACAGAAGAATATATCCCATTGGAACGCGTCCGGCCATTGCCGCTTGGATTAGCCGCCACCGTGCCGGTAAGATATTATAAAAAAATGCACCGGCTTGCCAGAAAAAACGGATGCGTATTGAAAGTGACCAAAAGGTACGGCCTGTGTTTTTTACTGCATAAATTGCGCGGACGGTATGGGATTGCCGCAGGGCTTGTCTGCGCGTTTTTATTATGCTTTGTTATGCCGAAGCTGGTATGGCATATCGCGTATTACAATATCCCGGCTGAACAGCAAAAAATTTTATCTGACGCCATGTATGAGGCTGGTGTCTATGAAGGCGTATGGCATGACAACAGCGCTTTTAAATTGGCTGAACAGAAAGTTTTATTGGCGCTGCCGCAGTACTCCTGGCTGTCTTTTAATTTTGCGCGGGGGCGGCTGGTGGTAGAGGCCGAAGACACGGTGAGAAAGCCTTCGATACTCAGTGAAGAGAGCACGAATATCATAGCCGGGTGGGACGGCGTTATTAAAAGCATGCAGGTATATGACGGATATGCCGTAAAAGAAGCGGGACAATCGGTGGCAAAGGGAGAACTGCTTGTCAGCGGGGTTGGAAGAGACTGGCGTCAGGTGCTGCACTATGCCAAAAGCCGGGCGGTGGTCACGGCTTATGTTGAATGCAGCTTTTCGACCATACAGCCCTATGCGTTTCAGGAGGTAGAGCCGACAGGACTGATAGATGAATACACAGAATGTATCATAAACGGTGTGCAAATACCTCTGCACGGCCCTTTTGAAGCAGGGGAAAACGATATTGTGCAGAGCTATCAAAAGCCCTGTGAATTTTTAGGCTTTTCGCTGCCGGCCACACTGCGCGTCACCCAGGTGGTGCGCCAGCAGGAAAAAGACGTAAGGCTTACAAAAGAAGAGGCTGAAAAGCGTGCTGTCACCACCTTGAACGATATTTTATACCATGAATTGAAATCGCCCGTCATTCTTTCAAAAGAGATCAAGAGCGAGGAGTGTGAAGAGGGCCTGCAGGTGATTATGAAAATCAAGGCTTATGCTGATATTGGACAGGAGGAGCCGTTATAAAAAATAGTCCCAAACTAAAAGACGCTGCGGCTAAAGCTTCAATGTTCATTTTTTGTTGTTGCGCGACGTGTGCTTTGAAAAGCGCTCTGCTTCACAATAAAAAATAGCCGCAGCGAAGCGGAGGCTATTTTTTTGGCCAATCGCCCGGTTGCCGCTTTAGCGGCGAGGGCGA
>JAUNTE010000271.1 GCA_030538855.1 Oscillospiraceae bacterium | reverse complement strand
CGGGCACGGCGGAGATCACCGTGAAAAGCGCCGAGGGCTTTACCGCCGTGTACACCATCACGGTAAAGAACCGGCCCGCCGCAGGCGGGAGTGTAAGCGGCGGCGGGGCCGCTGCGAGTGGTAACGGCGGGGCCGGAAGCACGGGTGGTACTTCGGCAGGCGGAGATACGGGCGGCGGCAGCGTCGTACCGCCCAGCGGCGGCGAAGCCCCACCTTCTCCGCCAGTGTGTGACAAAAACGGACCCGGCCATGCTCTGGTTGGACAATGCCCTATTTGCGGTGTCGTTAACGGAGGACATGGTGCAACACCAGATGACGGACAACAAATTGATGGTTTAGGAGGTGGAAAGGGACCATGGTAAAAATTCTTTAGGAGCCATGGTTATCAATATAGGAAGTTCTAAAAAGGATTCAAAAATGTGTTTTAAAACACGGAAAACGAGCAGAAGCGTTGTAACACAAAAGGAGTACAATCATGCGGAAGTTGAAAAAAGCGGCAGCCAGTTTTTGTTCTTTTATTCTTGCGGCATCCCTTCTATTGAGCAATGCGGCCCCCGTATTTGCGGAGAGTTCTGCACCGCCCGCCTCACAGACGGCGCAGAGTGAATCTATCTCTACGCCGGAATCTGGAACTCCAGACAGCGGCGCGTCATCGGAACCCAGCGACGGTACTCCACCGGCATCAAGTGACAGTATACCTTCAGGGGCAGGCAGCAGCGAGCCGCCCCCTGCCCTTTCTTCATACCTGCGCGGTAACACACGATAAAACCCGCTTTGATCTTTTACATCGAAGCCCGGCGCGGCACCGCCGCAGGCCTTCGCCGCGCCCCTTTATTTTGTCCGCTTTTTCAGCAAAACCAGCCGTTCAGCCCCCGCTGACGGCCTGATAAATACCGATAAAACCGCTTATGGTAACCACCAGCACCAAAACCGGCGTCAAATATTTGATACAGCCTATCCAAACGCGGCGCAGCTTAAAGCGCGGGCAGCCGTCCTCTATCTCATCGGCCAGGTGGTTCAAATTCCACTTCCACCCTAAAAACCAGCACATCAAAATGCCGCCCACCGGCAGCAGGATGTTATCGGTGAGCACACCGGCAAAATCAAAAAAGGTATAGCCGAAAATTTTAAAATCTGCCAGCGGCCCAAAAGAAAGGCTGCTGGGAAGGCCCACAATAAAAAGCAGCAGGCCGACGGTGAGCACCGCTTTTTTGCGCGTCCAGCCCCAGCTGCCCACAACATAAGATACCACCACCTCTAAAAGCGCGATGGCGCTGGTGACAGCCGCAAACAAGATCAGCACAAAAAACGCAATGGCAAACACCGGCCCGCCTGTCAGCGAGCCAAACACCTTGGGCAGCGTGCCAAAAATAAGGCTGGGGCCCTGCCCCGGCTCAAGCCCAAAGGCAAACACCGCGGGGAAGATCGCCACCCCCGCCAGCACCGCCACCGTGGTATCCATCGCCGCCACGTTTCCGCAGCTTTTGGGGATGTTTTCACCTTTTGACAGATAGCTGCCGTAGGTGATGGTGATACCCATGCACAAACTCATAGAGTAAAACACCTGCCCCAGCGCGGCGCTGACAGAGGACATGGTAAACGCGCCGCCCTTACCGGGCACAAAGATAAATGCAAGCCCCTCCATCGCGCCGGGCAGGGTGACGCTGCGCAGGATGATTACCAGCAAAAGAACAAACAGCAGCGGCATCATGATCTTACTGGTTTTTTCAATGCCTGATACCCCTCTCAGGCAGATGAAGGCCGTCACCGCCAAAAAGATAAAAAACCAAAAGACGGCTTCCCAGCTTCCGATAAAGGCGTTAAAATCAGCCGGGGCTGAAAAGGTAGTGGCATAACTTACCAGATATTTGATGAGCCATCCGCCGATCACGCTGTAATAGCTTAAAATGATAAACGCCGCCAACACCCCAAACACGCCGGTGATACCCGCTTTGGGGCTTACCTGCCGGTAGCTGGCCACGGGGTCTTTTGCCGTATAGCGCCCAAGGCTCATCTCCAGCATCATAACGGGGATGCCGAGAACCACGACAAAAACAAGATATGCCGCAAGAAAAGAAAATCCCCCGTTGCGCCCCATCAGATAAGGGAACTTCCAAAGGTTGCCAAGGCCAATGGCGGCCCCGGCTGTGGCCAATATAAACCCAAGGCGGCTCGTCCATTGGCTGCGATGATGTTCCTGTTTCATAAAATCCTCTCTCACTGTAGATATTTGCGGATAAAACCGCGCCCCGCCTGTCGGCCAGGGCGTCCTTTACAATATTACATCATAAGCCGCGCAGGGCGGCGGAGCAAAACATCGCCTGTATTTTTTATTGCCGCGCAATAAAAATATTTGATCCCTATGGCCTCGTCCTCGCCGCTATTGCGGCAGCCGGGCGAATGGCCGTTGTGCTGCGACTATTTTAAAATGTAAAATGTCGGGCGGGCCATAGTTTTTCCGCTCTCCGCGCGTGTTCTCCCTCAGGCAGGCGGCAGGCCTGTCCCCCAAAATAAAAGCGCACGGAAAACGGCATTCTGCCGCGCATTTTGCCGTTCATTCCGCCGCACGTCTCCCGCGCTTTTATCTCAGGCCGGGCGGGCAGTTTAAAAACACGGCGCTTTCAAAAAACGGCCTGCCTCGGTTTGTGCAGGCACAAAACCTTCGCTTTGGCCCTTCCCTCTTCACCGGGTTTTTTCGGCTTTTTTCTGCGGGGACATTATGTAAAAAGGTGCGCCCTCCCGTTCAGATAAAGCCGCGCAGGGCGGCTGCCCTTTTCATGCTTTTCATACAACAGCCGCCGGGCCGTTTTCTCTCTGGCCTCTGCCAACGGTAACCGCGCCCCTGTTATAGGCAGGCACAAACGCCTCTCTAAAATATCGGGGCCTTTTTCCTTTCGCGTCCGTAGTAAAGCCCCGCGCCCGGGCGGCTTTTCTCATAGGGCCAAATGCGGGCAAAACATATCATGACAAAGCAAAACCGGCGCGGCGTCGGTTTTTATTGTTCCGCAAAACCACACGTTAAAGGTGCGCTTCAAAAGAGCTTAAGCGATGAAGGATGAAGAAGGAATAAAAACTCTTTTCGCTATCATAAAACTGCGATTCGCCAACTGCGGTAAGAAAGGCAAAACGAGGATATATAGAATGAAGCTGGATAAGGTAAAGCGTTTATCCCATACGAAATGGAATTGCAAACACTGCATAGTAGTTGCGCT
>JAUNTE010000018.1 GCA_030538855.1 Oscillospiraceae bacterium | reverse complement strand
ACAAGGCCCGTAATTTTTAAAATTGAAAGAATTGATATTCCTGAAACAGAGGAAGAAAGAACATGGCTTGAGAAGCAGAACTTTTCAAATAGTGCCGATAAGGCTTATACTGGTTAAATGACCGATCCGTTTATCTGGTTAAATCAGCGCCGCCCTATGGAATCAATATCATTTAAATGGAAGGATCTCTACACCGAAAAAGTGTAGGGATCCTTTTGACTATTTTGACAGAGGCCTGTTTACCATGCCTGATATCGCTACTTATCCAGAACAGGGAAGCACTTCCCCATCAAAAAAGCCTGGTGAATGCGGGTTTGCTCTCTTTTTTCGTCTTCGATATGGCAGCGCCGCGGCCTGTTCACCTGTGATATAACGTTCCTCCGGTTTCTTTGTTCGACAGCTTTTATTTTATAAAACACAACCTTATCAGAAGCCTATATAGAATTCTTGTATTAAAGTTTTTTAAATGTGCAGTATGATGACCGGACGACGGCTTTTGCTGGCAAAAAACCTTTTTTGCCGAAATCCTGAAAGATTTTTTCATAAATATAAGTTCTGTATGGCGGCAAAAGGGCCGCTCATCCGGCGTTTTATGGATCCTATTATAAACTCCAGTTTTCCATCAAAACGTTTCAGTTATTCCCGCTTTCAAAAAACGGATGGGCTGAAGGGTCCCTTTTTTGAAAGCGCAGGCAAAAGCGCCCAGTCTTTTTTATTTTTCTGTCGGATCGGCCGTAAAAAAACGGGGTTGCGGCGGCTTTACGCCCGCGTCCGCCTTTGTCGCCAACTTTTCACGTTTTACAAAAAAAGCCCCCCGGCCTTTTACCGGCCAGAGAGCTTTATCATATACCAAAACCGATCTAATGGAAGTATCGTGCAAAAAACCTGACGCCGTGAGAAAACATCAGCTGAAAATATAACCGGCCAAGCAGAAAACATCATAGCGCAAAAGGTACCGGGCCTGATACAAAAAAGAGCGGCGCACAGCAAAACCCGTTTAAAAGGCCGGGTGCAAAGCGGCTTGGTATGCGTAAGCCTTGGGCTTACGGGCGGCAAATATCTTTGCGCCTGCGCACAATACCGGGCTTTGCCCGCCTTTCCGCGATCATACATTTTACAGCGTCAAGCTTTGCCGGGGCCGGTCACAACCCTGTCGCCGGGCCAAAGGTGACCTTGCCCTGCCGCAGGGCGGCGGTGCAGAATTTTCGTATCTCCTGATTGCGGCCCGTCACACCGTTTAAGCGAAAAGTAACGTTTGGGTACAGGGTGCTGCGCACAATGATCAGGCCGTTGCTCTGCCTGCGCAGCTGTTTATCCAGTTCCTCCACCTCGGCCGTCACCGCCGTCAGCGCCTGTTCAAACCGCAGCTTCAAATAAGCGGCCCGGGCGATGGCGTTTTGTTTGGCGTTGTCGGGCAGAGACGCGCGGTCCAGCTTTAAAAGGATATCGGTGACGCGCCCAACAGCCTCGGGGTATTGGGTGCGCAGCTCGGCTTTTTTATCCCGTTCCTCCTGCATGCGGGATTGTCCAGTCAGGGCGATCTCAGTGGGGATATTGGCGTCGTTGCCGATCTCTTTGCAGTCGATACGGTTGTCGGCGCTGCAGCGCCCCCCGACAATGCAGGAATGACTGCCCGAAAGCTTGACGTTCCCTTTTGCCGTCACGGTGGAATTCAGCAGTACATCCGCAAACACATCTCCATCGGCGTTGACGGTGGCGCTTTCAATAAAGCGCGCCCGCAGAGAACCGCCTGCCGTGGCGCTGCCGTGGTTGATGCCTTTATTCAGCGCGATATTGCCGCCGGCCACCAATGTGGCGTTTTCAACGATACCGCTCACCTTGATGTCTCCCCCTACCCGGATGGTGAACCCGCCGCGCACGTCTCCGCTGACCGAGACCGACCCGACAAAAAGGATATTGCCGGTCGATGCGTCTACATTTTCAAGCAGCAGCATCTTACTGATACTGATTTTATTATTTTTCAGGGTCACCTGCCCGTCGCATCCGGCTGTGATTTTGGTGCCGTCGCCGGATAAAACCGTATTTTTTCCGTTGGGCACGGGCACAGTGGCGCCGTTTTTCGCCGGGATAGCCTCGCCGCGCACCGTAACGCCCGGTATGCCCGCGGTAGGCAATACGATCTCGCAGAGAAGGTCTCCCTCCGCTACGTTCTGTGCATACTGAAGGTTTTTATAATCCACGTTTCCCTGGGCGTCCACCTTGGGCGAAAGATCCTGTTCTGTCTCAAAATGATAGATCAGCTTGCCGTCCACCCCGTTTTTGGCTGGGGTGCCTTTGGCCACCAACACGTCTTCGTCATAAACGGGCTGGGCTTCAAGCCGCGCCAGGGCGATTTTATCAACGCCCGCCGTTACGCCCGCTGCCTGAAGCGCCTCCTCCAGCAGAGAAGCGGTGACGGCAGGGGGCGGCTGTCCCTCTTCGTCCTCTTTGGGTTTTACCAGACACAATTTTGCGAAAAGCCCTGATTCTGAGACCAGCACCTCTATGCCTGGGGGCGTGCCTTCGGCCGGATGAAAGCTTTCGCGCAGCAGGCGTTCCTCCTCGGTCAGCTCAGGCTCTTCTTTTTCCTCTTCGGCCTTTTTTTGAGAGGCTATGGCCGCGCCGGAGGATTTTTCTTCTTCAATGCCCTTCATGGCGAATGTTAAAAGCTGCTCGGTTTCATACGACGAAAACAGCGCGGGATCTGTTTTCTCCGCCAGCTTCTTATCCTCCAGCAGACGGCGGCAGATCCCCCGGTCAAGCCGGGTGAGCATACGTCCTTTCAGCTGTGCCGCCACATAAATATCTTCTGCGGTGATGGCGGGGCGGGCAGTCTCGTTCAGCGGTGGCATAGGATACTCCTTTCCTGATCAGAGTCTGTTCTCAAACTCACGAAATGATAAATAGCGGCTTCTGCCGTCAAAAAACCTGATTTTTGCGGGGCTGCCGACGGATTGCAAAAAATATCAGGGCCGCACGGCGGCAAAACGGCCGCTCCGGCAGCGTTCTGTGCGTTTTTAAAGGGCTTAACGCACCGGAACTATGGGCCCCCAAGCAGGGGGAGATACATCAAAACGCAGAAAGCCGGTTATAAGGCCCCTTCTCAAAGCAACAATTTCACGCCTTGGCCGGTAAACCGGCCTCTCAACAAAAACGCCGTATGGCCGGGTGTTTTTCAAAAAATCAAGTGGCTTTAAAAGGCTGCCGGACACGAGCGGCCCGACACTTTTTTATGACCTTTTATCCTGCTTTCATCGCTATTGGGCTGATTTTTGGAATGCCGCGCATTTTTCAAACAAGCCCGGAAGGGTCAGCGCTGATTTTCAGCAAGAAAAGCACAGAGGTCTTCTAAAATCTCATGAGGCAGCATGGCGGTTTCCCCCCGGCGAAGGGCGCATCGATCGGCCGCGTGCCCGTGCAGCCAAACGCCGCAGGCCGCCGCCGCGTCCGGGGGCATTCCCTGGGCGCACAGCCCCGCCACAATGCCGGCCAGTACGTCTCCGCTGCCGCCTTTGGCAAGGCCCGGGTTCCCGACAGCGCTGAAATACAGCTCTCCCTGCGGGGCCGCCACAACGGTACTGCTGTCTTTGAGAACGACGATACATTGATATGTGCGGGCAAATTCCAACGCGGCGGAGGGCCGGTCTGCGGCCACCTCTTCAATACTTTTTCCGCACAGCCGGGCCATTTCGCCCAGATGAGGGGTGAGAATGGGCGGCATAACCGCCTCTCTCAGCAGGGCCGGACGCCCGCTCACCGCCGTCAATGCGTCCGCGTCCAGCACCAGCTGGCACTTCGCGGCGCCGATCAGGGTGCGGCACAGGGCCTGTGCATCTTTTGAAACGCCTACGCCACAGCCCAAAAGTAGGGTACTGGCGGCGTCCGCCTCTTTTAACAGCGCCGCCGCATTCATCTGCGATGGGCAGCCCGCCTCATCCGTTTTTAATGGAAAGGCGATACATTCCGGCGCCGCGCAGATCACCGGGCCCAACACTTCTTCAGGCGAGGCCAGCGTCACCAGCCCCGGCCCGCAGCGCAGCGCGGCGGATACCGCCAGCAGGGCCGCGCCCCGGTAACGCCTGCTGCCGCACACCGCCAGCAGACGGCCAAACATCCCTTTATGCGCGGTGGCGGGCCGTCTGCATAGCCGTTCCAATACGTCCCGCTGATCTGTCAAATGCCAATTGAAGCTGCACGAGGCACGCACGTCTTCGGGTATGCCGATGGGCATGGACACAACCTCTCCGCAATTTAAGGCCGCCGGTTTCAGGATATGGGCGGCCTTCAGCCCCCCAAAGGCGAAGGTAACGTCCGCCCGCAGGGCAAACGGCGCACAGCAGCCGGTATCCGCATTGATACCGCTTGGCATATCCATGGCAAAAATCATACGGCACTCTTTTAAAACGCGGTGCAAAGAGACGAACGTCTCAGGCAGCCCGCCATGAAAGCCGGTGCCGAACACCGCGTCTATCACCATGTCCGCGCCTGAGATGCTCGCCAGCATGGCCGGGTCGTCCGGGTCGTAATCCAGTACAGGCAGGCGCATGGCGGCGGCTTCCTCCGCGGCTTGCCGCGCCTCTGCCGAAACGGGAACGCCCAACCGGATGAACTGTACCTGCATACCGGCCTTTGCCAGCTCGCGCCCCGCCACATAGCCGTCTCCGCCGTTATTGCCCTTGCCGCATAAAACAACGCACCGGCCGCCATCGGCCATATGGTGATGGATCATATAGCGCGCGGCCGATTTGCCCGCCGTCGCCATCATGGCGGCGTAGCTACTCACCCGGGCCGTTTTCTCCTCCATCTCGCGCATCTGTGCAACGGTAAGTATCTCCACGTCTTTCGTCCCTTCCTCTGCATTTTATCGCAGCGGCATCTTTGTCTTTATTATTTTAATTATATTCTTTTTATGTATATTTGGCAATTCCCCTCTTTGCTTTCCCCCCGAGGGTAAACCGCCGCCCCGTCAAAGCTTTGCCGGGCTTTTGCGCCGGGGCAAAGAAGAACATTCTCTGCCTTTACAGCTTTCCGTCCTGCTGCAGCCGCCGTTGCAGGATGTCCGCAGCCGTAAAGACGATGTCGGCGCAGGGGCGCTTTTTATAATATTCTTCACTGCGCCTTTCAGGTAAAGCAGAGGGCCGCGCGTCTTTATCAAGGCCCAAAAGGTCACGGCAACGCAAAAAGCCGTTTTCAAGCTGAAACGCCCCGGCCGCCTGCTGTACCTGTTCATAAAGCTCTTTTTTCGCTGCAAAAGCCTTGGGGTCTTCATATCCATACACCGCGCCCAACACCAGCGCCGCGCCGCACATCGCGCCGCATACTTCGCGCAGGCGGCCTATGCCGCCCCCAAAACCCGAGGCAAGGCGTACGGCTGTTTCAAACGGCAGTTCCAGCAGGTCGGCATAGGCGCCCGCCACACTCTGCGCGCAGTTATACCCCTGCATAAACAATTCCTTCGCCCTGTCGGCGCGCCCTTTTTCTTCCATCTTCTTTTCTCCTTCTGATTTTTGCGGGCCGCCTGTAAAAGGCCGTGCGCCGCTCTATTAAAAAAAACGCCCGCGTTTTCCTCTCTTACTTTTCAGGGGGCCGGCCTCTTGGCCCGGCGCCGCGGTAAAAATGCCCCAGCGGGGCCAAAAACGTTTTCTCTTCTCCCCGCAGCCTGCGGCCGTTTTTATTGGATCTCTATGGCCTCGCCCTCGCCGCTATCGCGGCAATCGGGCGAATGGCCAAAAACAGCCTTTGCTGCGCTGCGTGCTTTTATAAGCACGCGTTGTGAAACAACAAAAAATAAACCTTATAACCTCAGCCGCAACATTATCCGTTTTCAGCTATTTTTTATTGCTGCGCAATAAAAAATAAATTATCTCAATGGCCTGTCCCTCGCCGCTTACGCGGCAACCGGAACAGATGGCCAAAAAAATAGCCTTCGCTGCGCTACGGCTATTTTTTATTATACACTTTTCTTTATCATAAGTGTATAATAAAGGCCAGAAAGTAAAAAAGGAGCGCGCGCCATGCCGAAACACGAACGTCAAAAAGAAAAGCTTCTGCTGCTGCGCCGTATTTTTGAAACGCAGACGGATGAAAGGCATCCTCTGCCGGCGGCTGCCCTGCTGCAAAAGCTGGAGGAGGAGGGCGTTGTCGCCGAACGGAAAAGCATCTATGCCGACATCGAAGCGCTGCGCGCCTCGGGGCTTGAGATCGAGCTGCAGCGGGGGCCGGGGGGCGGCTATTATCTGGCCGACCGGCCTTTTCAGCTGGCCGAGGTTAAGCTTTTGGTGGACGCGGTGCAGGCGTCGCGTTTTATCACCCGTAAAAAAAGCGGCGAGCTCATCAAAAAGCTGCAGGGGTTGTGCAGCCGGTACGAGGCCCGCTCTCTCGCCCGTCAGGTGTATGTAGCCGGGCGCGTCAAAAGCATGAACGAGAGCATCTATTACAATATCGACGCGCTGCACGCCGCTATTGCCGAGGATAAGCAGATCTGCTTTTGCTATTTTCACTGGGAGGTGGACTTCTCCTCACCCGGGGCCGTGCGTGAATGCTATCACCGGGACGGCGGCCGCTATACCGTCAGCCCCTTTGCCCTGCTCATTGACGACGGCAATTATTATCTGGTGGGCTACGACGGTGAGGCCGGGGGCCTGCGCCATTACCGGGTGGATAAGATGACCCGCATCACTCTGCTGGAAGAAAAGCGGCAGGGCAAAGACCTTTTGGCCCATTTTGACCCCGCCGCTTATACCAAAGCCGTGTTCGGCATGTTCTCAGGCAGGGCCGGGCAGGTAAAACTGCAGGTAGAAAACCGCCTTGTGGGCGTCGTGTTGGACAGATTTGGCCGGGACGTGACGCTGCTGCCCGGGCCAAAGGGGTATTTCTGCGTCAACGTCAACGCGGTGCCCAGCCCGCAGTTTTTGTCCTTTGTGGCGGGCTTTGGCGCGGGGATGCGTATCCTTGAGCCGGCCGCCCTTGCCGAAGAGATGCGGGCTTTGGCGCGGCAGATCGCCGCTTTGTATGAGGAGGAATAAAAATGGATAAAATAGAACAGCTTGCCTCTCTGCTACGTGAAAAAAAACGTATCGTCTTTTTCGGCGGGGCGGGCGTTTCTACAGAAAGCGGCATCCCTGATTTTCGCAGCGTGGACGGCCTGTACCATCAAAGCTACGCCTACCCGCCCGAGGAGATTTTGAGCCATACTTTTTTCATGACGCAAACAGAGGAATTTTACCGCTTTTACCGGGATAAAATGCTGTATCTGGACGCCAAACCCAACGCCGCCCACCTGGCGCTGGCCAAGCTGGAACAGCTGGGGAAGCTGACCGCCGTGGTGACCCAGAACATCGACGGCCTGCATCAGGCGGCGGGCAGCAAAGCGGTGTATGAACTTCACGGCAGCGTGCTGCGCAACTATTGCCAAAGCTGCCGAAAAAGCTATTCGGCCCAAGACGTTCTTCACAGTTCCGGCGTGCCGCGCTGTGCCTGCGGCGGCGTTATCAAGCCGGATGTGGTGCTGTATGAAGAAGGCCTTGACAGCGCCACGGTAAACGGCGCGGTACAGGCCATCAGAGGGGCCGATCTGCTCATCGTGGGGGGTACCTCGCTGGGGGTGTACCCCGCGGCCGGGCTGCTCGATTATTATTCCGGCGGGCCGCTGGTGCTCATCAATAAAAGCGCCACCCCCGCCGACAGCTGGGCAAACCTTATTTTGAGAGAGCCCATCGGCGAGGTGTTGGGCCGCGCCGTCAGCCTGCTGTAAAAAAAGGCGGCCTCCTGTTTTTTTCCGCCGCGCTTTTCACCCTCACCTTAAAAGATAAGATTTTTTTTCGCGCCGGCCTCATAAGGCCGGGACATGATACCGACAGCTTTGTCGCATTAAGGAGTGATTCGCCATGCGTTTTCAGGATATCCCCTATCAGCGGCCAAATAAAACCGAGGCCCTGCGCCAATACGACGCCATTTTAGAGAAGCTTGCCACGGCCAAAAGCGCCGCCGACCAGCTCTCTGCGTTTTCAGATTATCAGCTGCTCAGCCGTGAGCTCTCCACCCAGGGCACAGTTTGTATGATCCGCCATACCATCGACACCCGCGACACTTTTTATGATAAAGAAAACGATTTTTTTGACGCGGCCGGGCCTGTTTTTTCAGAAAAACAAACCGCCATTTATCAAGAGCTGTTAAAGTCTCCCTACCGGCCCCAGCTGGAGGAAAAACTGGGCCGCACCCTGTTTGAAAAGCTGGACCTCGCCGCCCGCAGCATGAGCCCCGCGGTAACCGGCCTGATGCAGGAGGAAAACGCCCTGGAAAGCGAATACCAAAAGCTTTACGCCAGCGCAAAAATAGAATTTCAGGGCGCGTCGCTCACCCTGCCCCAGCTGGGCGCTTTTAAACAAAACCCGGACAGGGCCGTGCGCCGGGCCGCCGTTGAAGCGGAGGGGGCGTGGTTTGACGCCCAGCGCGAACAGCTGGACAGCCTGTACAGCCGTATGGTGCAGAACCGTACCGCGCAGGCGCTGAAAATGGGCTTTGAAAGCTATACCCCCCTCAGCTACCTGCGCATGGGCAGGGCGGGGTACGGACGCGCCGAGGTGGAGGAATTCCGCCGTCAGGTAAAGCAAGACTGGGTGCCGCTGGCGGCGCGCGTCAAGGCGTTTCAGCGCGCGCGCATCGGGGTGGACGCGCTTCGGCTGTACGACGATGGCCTCTTCTTCGCGGGGGGTAACGCAAAGCCCCGCGGCACGCCGGAAGAGCTTCTCTCACGCGCGGCTGAGATGTATCATGCCCTCAGCCCTGAGACAGGGGAGTTCATTGATTTTATGCGTCAAAACGGCCTGTTTGACCTTGTCTCAAAACCCGGCAAGGCCCCGGGCGGCTACTGCACCTATATCCCCGGTTATCAAAGCCCCTTCGTCTTCTCTAATTTCAACGGCACCGCCGCCGACGTGGATGTGCTGACACATGAGGCGGGGCACGCCTTTGCCGCCTACCGCGCCGCCAAAAAAAACCTGCCTGTAGAACTGGAGGAGGCCACCATGGAGGCCTGCGAGGTCCACTCCATGAGTATGGAATTTTTCACAAGCCCGTGGCACGGCCTGTTTTTTGGTGAGGATGCGCCCCGCTACCAGCTGCAGCACGCTGAAGAAGCCGTTACCTTTATCCCCTACGGCTGTATGGTGGATGAATTTCAGCACCTCTGCTACAACCAGCCGCACCTCACCCCCGAAGAGCGCAACGCCCTCTGGCTGGAACTTGAAAAACAGTACCGCCCCTGGCTCGATCTCTCCGGCCTGCCCTTTTATGGGCGCGGCGCGGGCTGGCAGCGCCAGCTGCATATCTATGAATGTCCATTCTATTATATCGATTATTGCCTTGCCCAAACCCTTGCCCTGCAATTTTTCGCCCTGTCGCTGAAGGATGCGGACGCGGCATGGCAAAAGTATCTGGCGTTTGTCGATCTGGCCGGCAGCGAGAGCTATACCGGCCTTGGCCGCAAAGCGGGGCTGGCCCTGCCTTTTGATCGGGGCTGTATGAAACAGGTAGGAGAGGCCATTGAGGAGTGGATCGCCGCGCGCCAGCCGGGCGCGCCGCAGGCATAACAGGTTTGAAACCTGCCGCCCAAGGCCCCGGCCACAAAAAAGCCGCCTTATCTTTGAAACCCGCACGGCCCGGGGCGCGGCTTTTCGGCAGCCGCCCCTTCCGCTTTTCAGCGGGGCGGCCCTTTTCTCTTCGCCCGTGAACAAATCCAGAAAAGCAGACAATGACAAAAAGGGCCTTTACTGTAAGATACCTGCAGCAGAAGTTTTTTGCATGGCCCGCAATTCCGGTGCGGTTTATCCTTCCCGCAATACAGAGCCCTTTTTTGCACCGCCCGGGCTTTTGCGCTGAAATTTCTTATTGACGATATACAAAAAACAGGGACGGGCCCTTGGGGCCCGTCTCTGTTTTGATCTATCATATTTTTAAAATCAGGCCTCGGTTTTTTTATCTTCAAACCCAAGCAGCCAAGTTGCCGCGAAGGATACCGCCACCGAGATCACCAGCGTGATGACAGCCATCCAGAAGTTGCCCATACTGCCGTCGGGGCTGATGAAGGTGGGCAGCGCGCAGAAGCCGGGAGAGACCACCGCGTACTGTTTCAGCTGGACGATACCCGCGAACAGGCCGCCCACCGCGCCGCCGATCATCGCGCCGAAGAAGGGGCGCTTATAGGGCAGCAGCACACCGAAGATCGAGGGCTCGGTAATGCCCATGACGCCGGTGAGCCCGGCAGAAAGAGCCAGCGCTTTGGTGTCGGTATTTTTCGATTTGATCCACACCGCCAGCGCTGCGGCGCCCACCGCCACGTTGGCGGCCAGCATGCCGGGCATGACGAAAGCGTCGAAGCCAGAGCTTTCAAGGGCGGCAAAAACAAAGGGGAACAGCGCTTGGTTCATGCCCGTCATCACCAGCAGGGGCGTCAGCGCACCCATCAGGCCAACGGACAGCCAGCCCAGATGCTGGTTGACAAAGCCAAGGGCGGCAGCGATCCAGTTGCCCAGGATGATGCCGAGGGGCCCGAGGGCGACCAGCGTTACCGGCACCACCACAAGCATGGTGAGCAGGGGCTTGGCGAAAAACTTGATGGCTTTCGGCAGGATCTTGTCGAGGCCTTTGTCGATAAGCCACATGAACAGCACGCCCAAAATCACCGGGAAGACCGAGCCGTTATAGGTGGCCTGCGTGACGGGGATACCCAGAAAATCAAGCCCGGCTGCATTGTTGATGGCCGCGGTGACCAACACGCCGCCGAGAAAGGCGCCCATCATGGGGTTGACGCCTAATTTGCGGGCCGCGCTGTACCCCAGGAACAGCGGCAGGAAATAGAAGCCCGCCGTGTTGATGGCGTTGAGGATGATATAGGTGTTGTTCTCGGCTGAAAGGCCAAAAAAGGTGGTGCAGATGGTAAGTACCGCCTGGATGAGACCTGCGGCCACCAAAATTGGCAGGATGGGCACGAAGGTGCCGCTGACAAAATCAACGATGGTGCCGAAAATGTTCTTTTTTCCGTTTTCGTTCACCTTACCGCCTTTTTTAAAGTTGCCCAGCTTGATAAACGCGGCGTAGACACTGCCGACGTCGGTGCCGATGACGATCTGTACCTCTTGCCCACGCACCACAAGGCCCATTACGCCGGGCACGGCCTTCAGCGTCTCTTCCTTCATCGCCGCCACATCGTTCAGCGTCAGACGAAGCCGGGTTGCGCAGTGATTGACGACCGCGATATTCTCGACGCCGCCGCATTCGTTTAAAATTCCCTTTGCAAGCTCGCTGTAATTAGCCATCGTTCCTCTTCCTTTCTTTTTATCATCGCTGCCAGTCCTGTCCGTTTGAGCGGATCAGGTTTGAATACCAATAAAAAGAGTCTTTCTTCACCCGCCGCAGGTCTAAAACGTCCTCGTCGGTGGTGTTGATAAATACCAGGCCATAGCGTTTCGCCATACCGTTGCCGGTGCTGAGCAGATCGGTGAACGACCAGGGATTGTAGCCGATGACGTCGCAGCCGTCCATGATGGCCATGCCCACCTGATAGATCTGCTGGCGCAGAAAATCGATGCGGGCCTGGTCGTGTATCCGCCCGTCCTCGCCCAGGGTCTCATGCGCGCCAAACCCATTTTCCGTAATCATCATGGGCAGATGATAATGATCCCACATATAACGCAGCATATAGCGCATGGCAATGGGGTCGATCTCCCAGTCCCAATCGGTGGTCTCGACAAAGGGGTTTGCCGCCAGCTGGTACTCTCCGGGATATTTGGGGTAGACAAACTCGCCTTTCACGCCGCTTTTGTTGAGCTGCAGCTCGGTATGGGCGTCGCCGGGCTTACAGTCCTTCGCCACATTGCTGCGGTAGCAGTTGAGGGCGAAAAAGTCGATCTTGGCCGCTTTCAGCAGCTCCATGTCTCCCGGGCGGATGTCGGGGTCAATGTCGTGGTCGCGCCAGTATTTGCGTACAAAGCCGCTGTATTCGCCATAGGCGTACAGGTCGTTCCATATCTTTTCGGTCAGTTCCTCGGCGTTCATCGCCGCGATCTGATCCTCGGGCCTGCAGCTTTCAGGATAGATGGGCACATAGCCCGGCACGGGGCCGATCTTGCCGCCCGGCACCAGTTCATGACAGGCGACGACCGCTTTGGCGTGGCACAGGTTCATGATATGGTTGATCTGCCATTTTTCTTTTTCCCAATCTTTACAGCCCTTATCAACGCCCAGCCATTTGCCGTAGCATATCTGCATGTTCTGTTCATTGATGCTGAGCCAGTATTTCACGCGGTCGCCAAACGCGTTGAAGCAGACGCGCACATAATGGTCAAACGCGTCGATGACACGGCGGCTGTGCCAGCCGCCCAGCTCCTCATCCACCCACACCGGCATATCGTAATGGTACAGGGTGACGATAGGGGTGATACGGTGGGCAACCAGCTCATCGATGAGGCTGTTGTAAAAGGCCACCCCCTCGGGGTTTACCTCTCCGTCGCTGCGGGGGATGATGCGCGACCACGAGATGGAGAACCGGTACGAGGAGAAGCCGCACTCCGCCATCAGGGCCACATCCTCTTTGACATGGTGGTAATGGTCGGCGGTGACCGAGTTGTCGGCGTAAGGCTTTTTGGTTTTGCTGTTCAGGTCGATGATGGCGGGGGTACGGCCGCCTTCGGCCACGCCGCCCTCAACCTGCCAGGCCGCGCTGGAGGCCCCCCACAGAAAATCCGCCGGAAAAACCGGATCTTTTTTATAATACATATACCCCAGTCCTTTCTTTTAACGGCCGGCCGTGCCATACTTTCTGAGATACTGGCTGTAGATGATGTCGAACATATAGGCGATGCCGTAGCGCCCATAGACGCTGTGGCTCTCTTTTGAGCGGTCCTTCGCGCTCAAATGATAGACATGATCGTAATACTCTTTAAAAACCGGGTCGCGGTTGACGGTGACCAGCATTTTTTTCGCCCTGCAGTGTTCTACATAATCCCGCGCGGCATAGGCAAAAATACCGCTGGCCGACAGCGTGATGAGCAGGTCGTTCTCATCCATCGAATTTACCAGCTCGTTGTCGGTATACGCGTCTGAGATCAGCCGGATGATCTTACCCACAAACAGCATCGACTGCTGAAAATCACGGATGGTAGAGGTCGAGGCGTCCGAGGTGAGGAACACCACATAACGCGCGTCGTGGATGCGGTCTACCAGGCGTTCGCTTTCTTCAGCCGCGTCCATCCGCCGGTCAAGCTCTTCTATCATCTCGTTGATCTCATGGGTAAGGGCCTGGCGGTAATTGGGACGGTCGGCGTGCTGAAGATAATAGCTGCGCTGGTCGTCGTATTTGCGAAACTCGGTTTTCAGATCCAGAAAGTTGTCGTAGCCGATCGATTGGCAAAAGCGCCGCACGCTGGAACGTGAAACGAAGCAGTCTGCCGCCACGTCGTAAATGTTCAGTTCGTCCAGCTCATGATAATGCTCAAGAAAATAGCGGGCCAACACATAGTTTGAGTCTCCCTGCGGGTTTTCATTGAATACCGAAAACAGAGAGTTGAGCAGGCTGAGGCGGTTGATATGCATAGGTCTTTACCTCCGTTTTGACGGCGGCGCTTTCGATCGTACAGAATCAGAGGCCCCTGTCCCGCGCCGGCTTGCGGCGGCAGGTTTCTCGTTGTTCTGTCTTAATCATAAAACCGCCGTTTTTTGTATGGGGTGCAAAAAATGCACCCAAATGGTAGCTTTCATACAAAAAGTTTATAGTTTTTGTATATTTTGACGAATATTGCCGGTGAGGGAGCATTTTTTGCTCCCCCGCTTCTTTTTGTTTTATGGCACAATAAGGCTGGCGCAAAAGGGCCGCGCGCCGGGGGCTTTTCAGGCGGCCCATATCTTTATTTTTTCAGGAGGCGGATGCATATGGCTGTTAAGCTGATCGCCATGGATATGGACGGCACACTGGTGGACGAAACGTTCCGCTATACCCCCCGCACCCTGCGCACCCTGCAAAAAGCAGCGCAGGCGGGCATCACTTTAGTGGTCTGCACCGGGCGCGCCTACGGCGAGACCAGGGACGATCTGGCCCCGCTGCCCGCCATGCGGTACGCCATATGCAGCAACGGCGCCTGCGTGCTCGATCTGAACGGGCCGCGCTATATTGTGGACAACGGCATCCCCTTTGACACCGCAAAAAAGCTTTTAGAGACGCTGTTTTCTTACGACTGCCTGGCCGAGGTGTGTATTGGCGGCAGCGTCTACGCCGAGGCCAAGCGCTGCGCAGACCTCGAACATTATCACGTTGCGCAGTTTCGTGACGTCCTTTTTCCACGCTATTGCCGGGTGGACGACCCGATGAAAATATTTCTGGAACACGGCGGCCCGGTAGAGAAGGTAAACGTCCTGTTTGCCGATATGGACGACCGGGCCAGGGCCGCCGCCCAATGCGCGGGGCTGGAGGTGGCAATGAGCACCTCGGTATTCTGGGATACCTATAAAAATCTTGAATTCAACCACCCGTCAGCCGATAAGGGCACGGCGCTTACGGCGCTGGCAAACCTGCTGGGATACCATAAAGACGAGCTGATGGCCATCGGCGACGGCGGCAACGACGTGCCGATGTTTGAAGCGGCCGGTATTTCCGTCGCCATGGGCAACGCCCCTGCGTTTGTAAAGGCGCAGGCCGCATATACCACCCTGCCCAATACGCAGGACGGCTGCGCCGCGGCCATTGAGACGCTGGCGCTGGGCGGGCGGATATAAAGGCCGGCCGGGGATGCCCCTTTGGTATGAAGCCCGCCTCCCATCCGTATCTCCGCCCCAAAAAGAGACAGGACAGCGGCGTTTTCTCCCGGCGTCTATCTGCCGCTTTGGCAAAAAGCGCCCCTTTGCTTACAGGCGCATACGCGCCGTGCCGCCCGCGTTGGGCGGGCGTGTTCGCCCTCTTCTTACTGGTTTTTTCACGCAGGCTTTTGTAAAAAAGCTTTTGCCCGGGCAGGTGGCCCCACTCAAGCTTCTCTGTTTTTCTTACGGCCCAAAAAGCCTTTTCAAACCTTACCGCCGGGGGCGTGCCACAGCCATAACTACCAGCTGGCGGCTTGAGCAGGCCCTATAAAGGCCTTTTACCGGCAGGCGTTTCAAGACACGCCGTATGATCTTTCGTCCGCAGCTTGCGCCCCGCCGCCCCTAAACAGGCAATTTGCCTGCTCCATCAACACTTTTGCCATTCGCCAATCCGTGTATCAGAAGCTCGCTTCGCCCGTTTCTTGATGCTTCAGCTTTTCACGGCCTGCCTCCACCGGCCGGTGGTTTCCCTATTCAAAAACATGCGCCGCCGGTAAACCTTACCGGCGGCGCATGTTTTTGATAGATCAGATAGATGAGACGATTACAGCGTACGGTCTACCGGGGTGGAGAGGATGATCTGCGTGCTGGTCTGCCCCCATTTCTGCAAACGGCCAAGCAGCTTTTCCAGCTCTTCCATATCCTCGCAGCAGACGATGATGATATAGCTGTGCGTGCCGGTGACATTATAACAGCGCTCCACCTTGCGCTCGCTTGCCACCATCTGTAAAAAACCGGGCTTCTTATCTGGGGGCAGCGACATCATACTGATGAGCGCCGAAACGCTGTGTTCGCTCTTTTCTTTGCCAAACCGCAGGGTATAGCCCGCAATGCGGCCCTGTTTTTCCAGCCGGTGAATGCGCTGGCTGACGGCGGGGGCCGTCAGCGCCACTTTTTTTGCAATATCCTTGACGGGCATTCTTGCGTTTTCCGCTAAAAGCGTTAAAATTTTTTCGTCAATATTATCCATCCTGTTTTCTCCAAAAAAATCGTCCAAGTTTTACGGTTTGAAAGCGGCATTGAAAGAAATTGTTTCGTTTTTTTAATGCAGAACACTTATTTGAAGCTTTTCTTTATTATATAAACAAAATCAAGAAAAGTAAATTATTTTTTAAAACAATATTTTTATTCTAAGTTTGACTTTTTAACGAATTTCAGTAAAATAAAAATACATAGTTTATTCCTTGATATTCCTGATTGTTTTCTTTCATTTATACTTTCCCACCCCTCTGTGAAACGGGCTGCCAGGCGGCAGCCCGTTTTGCTTTAGAAAAAGGAGCTTTCTATGTTTGCCGAGGTGAACGGAGTTCGTATTTTTTATGAGGTGCAAGGCGCGGGGCGGCCGCTGGTACTGCTGCACGGCAACGCCGAAGATCACCACATTTTTGACAAGGCCGCGCCCCTTTTAAGCAGCCGTTTTACCGTATATACCCCGGATACCCGTGGGCACGGGCAAAGCCGGTATACCGACGCGCTGCACTATACGGATATGGCCGGGGACGCCGCCGCCTTCATCCGGCGGCTGGGCCTTGAAAAACCGGTCCTATACGGCTTCAGCGACGGCGGCATCACCGCCCTGCTCACCGCGCTGCAGGCCCCTGCGCTTTTGTCGGCGGTGGTTGTCAGCGGCGTCAACACCCATCCAAAAGGTGTAAAAGCCCGGTTTTATCTGGGGCTTTGGTTACAGTGCCGGTTCAGCCGCTCGCCCTTTCTTCAGCTGATGCTGCATGAGCCTCACATCACCCCCGGGATGCTGGGCGGCATCACCGTGCCCGTCCATCTCACAGCCGGCAGCCGTGATCTTATCCGCCGTTCTCATACCGAAGCGCTGCACGCCGCCATCCCCGGCAGCACGCTTAAAATTTTTGAGGGGGAAGACCACGGCAGCTATATCTGCCACAGTGAGAAGATCGCGAAATATCTGCTCGGGCTGTTTGCCAAATAAACGGCGGTTTTATTTTTGTGCCGAAAGTACCGGGCGCCGGCCGCACATACAGACGCGGAGAGGCTGTTTTTCCCGGCGTCAAAGTATGCGCCTTCCGTAAACAGCGGTTTTGTGTGCTGTCAAAACGCCCCTTCAGCCAGATATGCGGCTGAAGGGGCATTTTTGTTTTTCCGCGCCGCGGATTTTACACGGCGCGGTTTAAACCGTCAGCAGGTCCGACAGATCCAATTCCATTTTTTGCTGCTTTTTTTCAAGCCGTTCCCTCAGGCCCGCTAAAACAGAAATCTGTTCTCCTATCCATGTGCCTTGAAACAGGGCGAACAGTTCTCCGTCTTTTCATATGGTTTCAGCGTCCACCTTCTCTCCCGGAT
>JAUNTE010000270.1 GCA_030538855.1 Oscillospiraceae bacterium | reverse complement strand
GTCTGGAGGACAGCCCGCCACCTCAGCCAGCCGTCCGTCTTTATCCGTCTCAAAAAGCTCAGGGCTGGCCCATAGCTCTGCCGAGTCAGCCGATACATAGATGGGCAGATCGCCGATGATCTCAACCTGATGCTGGTTCGCATAGGTCTTCACCGTGTTCCACTGTTTAAAAGCCCAGTACTGCACGATCTTCCAAAACCGTGTCTCCGGCTCCAGCCGTTCCTGCGCCTGCTCGCGCTGCAGCCCGCGCCTCTGGCCGTCCGGCCACTCCTGCATCGAGACGGGGCCATTTTCTTCTTTCAGCGCCATAAACAGGGCGTAATCCGGCAGCCAGTCTTTTTCGGCGCGGCAAAAAGCCTCAAAATCGGGCCGGGCGCAGTCAAAACGCTGCGCCGCCCTGCGCAGCACCGGCAGCCTGGTCTTGTACAGCTGCAAATAGTCCACCCGTAAAGGGTCAGTGCCAAAATCTATATTTTCCAGTTCTTCAGGTTTTAAAAAGCCCTCGGCGGCCAAAGTCTCCAAATCAACAAAATAGGGGTTGAGCGCAAAGGCCGAGAAGCTTTGATAGGGGCTGTCCCCATATCCGGTAGGGCCAAGCGGCAGTATCTGCCAATACCGTTGTCCGGCTGCGCACAAAAAGTCCACAAATTTTCGGGCGCGGTCTCCAAAACTTCCTATCCCATACGGGCCGGGCAGGCTGGAAAGCGGCATCAGCACCCCGCTGCTTCTCATAGTACCCACTTCCTTTCCGTTATCCTTTTACCGCGCCCGCGATCACACCTTTGATGATATGCTTTTGGCACGCAAGATAGAAGATAATAATGGGAATGATGGAGAGGACCAGCATCGCCATCAGGGCGCCCATGTCACGCCCGCCGTAGCTGCCCGTCAGCACCCCCTGGATAGCCACCGGCAGCGTTTTATAATCGTTGCCGATCACCAGCAGCGGCAGCAGGTAATCGTTCCATATCCACATGGCGTTCAAAATCGCCACTGTGATGGCGGTGGGTTTGAGGATGGGAAACACCACTAAAAAGAAAGTCTGTACCGGGTTGCAGCCGTCAATGGTGGCGGCCTCCTCAATATCGATGGGGATGCTTTTGACAAACCCGCTGAACATAAACACGGAAAGCCCCGCCCCAAAGCCCAGGTAGATCACCCAGATCCCCACCGGATTATCCAGCGACAGGATATTTGTGATTTTGGACATGGGAAACATCACCATCTGAAAGGGCACGATCATGGAAAACACGAACAGATAATATAAAATGCTGGTAAATTTATTTTTTACCCGCATCAGGTACCACGCCGTCATGGCCGTCAGCACTACGATGAGCACCACGCTGCCCACAGTGATAAAGGCCGAATAGCCGAACGCCTGAAAAAAGCCTATCTTCTCAAAGCCCGTCTGATAATTGCCAAAACCGGCCGAGGTCTCGGCGTTGGGCAGGGCAAACGGCTCGTTTGAAATATACAGGTTGCTTTTGAAAGAATTGATCAGCACCATCACGATGGGGAATAAAAATACGATCACCAGCGCAACCAGCAGCACTGTCAGCAGGATATTGGAGGTCTTTTTGCGTTTTGCCATCAGCTCTCCACCTCCTTGCTGCGGGTGAGACGCAGCTGTAAAAAGGCGATGACCGCCACCATCAGGAAAAACAGCACCGCTTTGGCCTGTCCTACACCCTCCCAGCCGTTGCGCCCATAAAAGGTGCTGTAGATGTCCAGCGCCAGCATCGACGTTTCACGGCCCGGGGCCCCTCCTGTCAGGGCCAGGTTCTGGTCAAACAATTTGAACGAGTTGGTCAGCGTTAAAAACGTACAGATCGTGACAGAGGGCATCACCATCGGGATGGTAATCTTCCGCAGTATCTGCCATTTGTTCGCGCCGTCGATCTCGGCGGCCTCTATCAGGTCATGGGGCACGTTCTGCAGCCCGGCGATATAAATAATCATCATATATCCCACCAGCTGCCAGTTCATCAAAATCACAAGGCCCCAAAATCCATACTGGGCCGAATAGGTGATATCCACCCCAAAATTCAGCAGTACGCCGTTGATGATCAGCTGCCAGATATAGCCCAGCACGATGCCGCCGATCAAATTGGGCATAAAAAACACCGTACGGAAAAGGTTTGTACCCTTCATCCCCCGCGTCAGCAGCAGCGCCAGCGCGAAAGCGATGAGATTGATGGTGATGACCGAAACCACGGTAAACAGAGCGGTGAAGCCCAGCGCATGCAAAAAGTCCTGGTTTGGGTCGGTAAAGATACGGATGTAATTATCCAGCCCCACCGGCTGTGCGTTGGTCACGGTGGTAAATTTACAAAAAGAAAGCCAGACGCCCATCAAAAAGGGCACGATAAAGGAAATGACAAAGGCGATCAGCGTAGGCAGCGCAAACAGCGCAAAATATTTTTTATAATTTTTTTTCACCGCGTTGCTTCCCCCTCTCTTGTCTTGATGTGAATTTTTTATCGGCCACACCCTTATTTGCAAAAGGGCGGGCTTTTACTTAAAGGGCCGTCCGCCGCCCCATATCGAAAGGGCAGAGCGGCCGGACGGTAATTTTGTCTTTTGTGCGGCCAAAGCCGCCGAAACCCCGCTGCGGCGGGCAGGGGGACGGCGCGTTTTTGCGCGCCCCGGCCATTTTATTTTCAAGAGAAATGCGGGCTGTCTCTACCCCCATTAAAGGCGGACGAAAGCCTCACACGTTTTATGAAACGGTAGATCCCTTTGTCCGCGGCGTCTTATGCCCGCGGCGCAGGGCTTTTCATTTGAAAGGCTATGCCGCAGAAAGCCCTCTGCAGCATAGCCGGACCATCTGTGAAATGTGTCAGCCCATATTGGCTTTTTCAGTCTTCCAATCGTTGATGATCTGCGCTTTTACCTCGTCCCACGTCTTGCTGCCCTGTGCATACTGCAGCAGCGCCGCGCCAAAGTTATCCTTGAAGGTCTGGCTGGGGAAGATGGTGAAATCCCAGCTGGTGTTGACAACGCCGTCCTTATGCTGCCACTCCACCACGCTCTTGCCAAGCGGGTCGGACGGAGTATCGGTAGCCGAGAAGGTATCAAACGGGGCGATAAAGCCCAGGTCGTCCATCACATGCGCCTTGCCCTCTTCGCTGGTAAACAGCCACTCAAGAAAATCGGCGGAGGCTTTTTGGTCGGCCTCGCTGGCCTGGCTGTTCAGGCAAAGGAAATTCTCAGTACCGATGGCAATAC
>JAUNTE010000269.1 GCA_030538855.1 Oscillospiraceae bacterium | reverse complement strand
GTATATCGCCTCGCTTGCCGCCCAGCGTGAGGCGGCGGGGCAGATGGGCAGCACCAGCCTGCCGCTCTCAGAAGTGGTGGCGCGGGGCTTTATCATGCTTTTTTCGCCCGACAGGCGCAGCAGCCGTTTTAATCAGGTGAGCGGCGATATGCTGGACGCTTTTCTGCATGTAAAGATATTTGGCCTTGGGCCGGGTATTGTGCTTGTGGGGCTGATTCTGGCGATCTTTCTCATTACAGCGCTGTGCGCCAAAGATAAGCTGCACCGCCGCCGCACATGGCTGGCGATGGGTCTTTCCTCGGCGGGGTTCGTCGGTTATTACTGGGTGCTCATCCTCAGCTATACCTTTATTTTTCGTGAGGCCGAAGCGGTGGGCCTGGCCAGCTATAACCGGTATGTACAGTCGTATTATCTGGGCTGGTTTTTGCTGGCGGTGATGCTGCTGGCGCTGGGAGCCAAAAACAGCCGCCCCTACGGGATATTGAAGGGGGCGCTGCTGGGGCTGTGCTGCGGGGTGACGGTGTGCACCGCGTTTTTGGTACGCCCGCAGCTGAGCGTTTTAGGCTATTCAGAAAGCCATTTTTACAGCTGGCGGCAGATGCAGGCCTCGGCTGAAGAGATACGCGCCACCATCCCCAATGACGGTAAGATCTTTTATGTCTGCCAAAGCGACAACGGCCTTGGCTTTTTCACCTATTGCTATGAGCTGCTGCCATATCAGATGGACCTGAGCTTTGGCGGGGGCGAGCTGGGGCCGCCGGAGTATGACGACGGCGAAAATATCTATTATCATGGAGAATACCTGCCCCTGGGCGCAAAAGAAGGGGAGGAAAAGCCCCTTGACCTTGCGGGGCTGCGGGATTATCTGATGGAACGGGACTGCAAATATATTTTGACGCAGGAGGTGGACGACCTTTTCTGCGGTGTATATGCCCCGTTATTTACCGACGGCCTTGCGGGGGCCAGAGACGGCAGCGTGCTGATCTACCGCCGCTGCGAGGGGGCGCCCCTGCGGTATGAACCCGTACCGCGCCCATATTTGGAGGTGACGGCCCCGTGATGAAAAAAATAAAAGACCGTTTTGCGGGTATGCGCGCCCCGGTGCCGATTTTTTGTTATCTGGCCGCCCTGTGCGCCGGCCTGCTCATCGGGCTGTTTCACTTTAGCTACGACGCCGTACAGACGGCGAGGGGGGAGCAGCGGACGCTGACGCTTTCACCCGGGGATTTTGCGCTTTCAAGTATGGAGCTGCAGGCCGACGGCAGTTATCTTTCAACGACGGCCGACCCGCAGCTGGTGCTGGACACGCTGCCCACGGGGGTGCGGCGCTTTTCAGTGGAAACGGTATATGACCGCGACCCTTATGAGCGCTGCCTGTACTATACCCAAAAGCCGGGACAGCCCTTCAGCGAGCATATGCGGGTATGGCCCACTTATTCAGACGACGGCAGGACCGCCTATTATGAGCTGCCGGTGGGTGTGCGCAGCCTGCGGCTTGACCCGGGAAGCCTGACGGCGCTGAGAATGGAGTTTGGAGACCTGGTGCTGAACCCGCCCCGCTCTTTTTTCAGCTATTTTACGCCGGACGGCGGGGGCTGGTTCTGCCTTGCGGTGCTGCCCGCGCTGGCGGCTTCTGTTTTGAAATGGCTGATCGAGTGCAAACGGCATTATTTTGATAAAGAGAGGAAGCAACAAGCATGAGCGAAGGGTTTATCCCGCTTTCCGTCCCCAATTTCAGCGGAAACGAAAAACAATACGTCAGTGAGGCCGTCGTCAGCGAGTGGGTGTCCACCGGCGGCAGTATGGTGAGCGGCTTTGAAGAAAAGTTGGCCGCCTATGTGGGTATGCCGCGCGCCGTGGCCTGCAACAGCGGCACCAGCGGGCTGCATCTGGCCCTGCTGGCGGCTGGGGTGAAACCGGGGGACGAGGTGCTGGCCCCGACGCTTACCTTTATCGCCGCGGTCAACCCTATCCGGTACTGCGGGGCCGAGCCTGTGTTTTTGGGCTGCGACGACAGCCTGTGCCTTGACCCCGCGCTGCTTGAGGCGTTTTGCGAAAAGGAATGCGTTTTAAAAGAGGACGGCCTTTACCGCCGGCAGAGCGGAAAGCGTGTGGCTGCGGTGGTGGCGGTGCATGTGTTCGGCAACCTTGCGGATATGCCGCGCATCATGGCGGCGGCCCAAAAGTACCGGCTGAAGGTGATCGAGGACGCGACAGAGGCGCTGGGCACCCGGTATACCGAGGGGCCGTATCAGGGCCGCTTTGCGGGTACGATCGGCGACGCGGGGGCCTACAGCTTCAACGGCAACAAAATCATCACCACCGGCGCAGGGGGGATGACGGTATCCCTCCACCCGGATTGGGCCGAGCGGATGAAATATCTCTCTACCCAGGCAAAAGACGACCTTTTGCAGTTCCTCCACGGTGACGTGGGGTATAATTACCGGATGACCAACCTGCAGGCGGCGCTGGGCCTGGCCCAATTAGAACAGCTGGAGGGTTTCATCGCGCACAAGCATGCGCTTTATGATTTTTATAGAGAGCGGCTGGACGGCAAAAAAGGGATCAAAATGCTGGGCTTTCGGCCTGGTACCCGGCCAAACGAATGGTTTTTCAGCCTGTATCTTGAAGATTATCCGCTGGAGAGAGACGCGCTGATCGATGCGCTCTCGAAAAAACAGATACAGACCCGGCCCATCTGGGCGCTGATCCATGAGCAGAAGCCCTACCGCAAAAACGAGGCCTTTGGTGTGGAGAAGGCGGCGGATTACCGCGCCCGCATTGTCAATATCCCCTGTTCTACCAATCTTTCATTTGAGGACGCGGGCCGGGTGGCGGCCGCGATTATAGAGCTGGCGGAGTAAAAGAAAAAGAGGTGCCGAATGAAGATCGACGAACTTATCATCGCGGAGGACAAGACCGTGCTCGACGCCATGCGGCAGCTTGACGTGACCGGGCGGCGCATTTTGTTTTTGGCGCCGCAGGGCCGCCTTGAGGGCGTGGTGACCGATTCAGACGTGCGGCGCTACATCCTGAGGGGCGGAAAGCTGGAAGCGCCTTTGCGCGAGATGGCAAATTACAGCCCCAAAAGCCTGCCGGTGGGCGAACGGCGCAGAGCGCGGGAATATCTTGTGAAAAATTCCATCGATGCGGTGCCGCTTCTCAACAAAGCGGGCGTGATCACCGACGTGGTGTTTGTAGGAGATTTGGACGTGGACACCCATAAGCAGCTGGAGCTGCCGGTGGTGATTATG
>JAUNTE010000268.1 GCA_030538855.1 Oscillospiraceae bacterium | reverse complement strand
TCTTTCTTTTTTTCATCTGCTGAAAAATCGAAAGCGGTGGACAGCTCTTTTTCGGTCAATCCAGAAATGAGAGCGTTCAAATTCTTGTAATTACCGGCTGCCGCGGTCATAAGCTCCGCCTTTGTGGTTGGTCTGGACATATCATATCTCCTTTTTTCATGTACTGTTATTTTTTTGCCGTGCTTTTCAACACGCGCAGGGAAGCGGGCGCACATATCTGAGGTGTTTCTTCTATTATATGACAAAAAATAAATGCGCCTTTTCAAAATAATAGCTGGGATACGCCTTGCTTTTTTCGCCGGTATTTGCCTGATATAGCGGGGCCGCAGCACATACGGGATATTTAAGGCGTCTTGTCGCTGCTTTGGCCGCTGCATTTCCGCCCGGCAGAAATCGGCGGATCGCTATAACTGTACGATAACATAAATATCATGACACCATATGTCAGGGTTTGTTTTTTTCATAGATCGCCTGGGCCTGTGCAGCCAGCGCTTCTTTTAAATATGCCGGTTCGATGATTTCGACCTGTGTGCCGAATGAAAGCAGATAACCAGTAAGCCATGCGTCGACCGGCATTTCAGCGCAGGCAAGGATATCGCCGTTTTGCTGATGTTCCAGCTGCGTCTCGTCAAATTCATCATAGATGCGATATGCAATTTCTTTTGAAAATAAAAGGAGGAGCTTGGGATACGGCTGACACCGGCTGTCTGGCAGTTCCGGATACGGCCGGGGGATAAAAGTATGCTCTAAAAGCTCAAATGCTAAAATACGGTTTAGTTTAAACAGGCGAAAATCCTGCTTTTCAAGACAAAAGGTTTTCAAATACCATTCTTTTGACTTATAAGACAGCTTTAAGGGCTGCACGATACGGGTGCTTTTTTCGCTGTTTGTATTTATGTAAGTGATCTTCAGCTCTCTATGCTGTATAATCGCCGTTTTTAATGTTTTGAATTTTAAGTTGTCTGAGGTGGACTTTTCAAAGCGGGAGAAATCCACTTCAAGCCAGTTCTCGGTATCTGCATGAAAAAGCGCGGATAATTTTGTCAGCGTTTCTTTTCCGGCTGTATAACCTGCGGCGGATATGCTTTGCAGCGCTGTTAACACTTCCTGCCGTTCATCTTCATCCAATAACGCTTTATCTAAAAGGAATCCGGGCAGTAAACCGATCCCGCCCTTTCTGCCCGGTTCAGCGTAGATGGGGATACCCGCACTGCTGAGCGCGTCCACATCGCGGTAGATGGTTCTTGAAGAGACCTCGAACGCGGCTGCCAGTTCGGGGGCGGTGGCACGCCCCTTTTCTATAAGATAATATAAAATTTTGAATAAGCGGCTGTCCGACATATTTTCACCCCTCTCTGCAATAAGGATAGCATAAAATCGTTGACGTGGCTTGACAAGTTTCGGGACTTTTTAAAATGTTCAGGAAACTGATGCCGCGGCGGCTCTATGTAAAGGGGGCGGGCTTTAAGTCAAACCTATGGTGCTGAGGGCTTGCAGCAGATTTTTATAAAAAGGCGGCGTGCGGGGCGGCAGACCGGTTTTAAAAGCTTAAAAAACAGAGTGCGGTATGACGGGCCGCATGGTATGGCTTTTTATGCAGCGCCTCCCATGTTTTCAGGCGTTTGAAGGGGCCGACGCGCCGCCCGTAAAAGGCTGCGGGGTTTGAAAGACAGGCATTTTGGCGCCTTTTGCACCGGCAGATGAACGGACTTTTACAGCGTACATATTCTGTTCACACATTTATGAAATTGTGCACAAAATTTGCATAAAAAGCTTGTTGAGGCTGCGAATAGACAAAACCAAGGCCACCGGGTATACTATAGACAAGACAAAGGAAGAAGATAAGAGGAGAGAAAACAAGGATAGAAAGGAGTGGGTACCGATGGGTCAAGAATCACAGCAGCTTTCCCGCCGCGAAGCGATTTTGGGTTCGGCGGGGCCGCTCCATATTTGGAATAAAAGGAACTGACGGATCAAGCTGCACAGCTTTTAAAAACAAGATAGAATGATTCAGAAAGAGGTTAGCCCAATGGCGAAGTGAAGTCCCCCTCGATAGGGAGAAAAATCAAAACCATGAAATAAGAGGTTCAGACCAATGAATCGTTGAGTTTACGACACCTGTTTGGTTGTCTCATAAAGTACAGAAAAGTGAGGATACTCCGATGTGCTGAGTAAAAAAGACGCCTATAAAACAGAAATGAGGATAACTCCAATGCACAAGTTGCTTTGATGCGCGGAACGCGCCTGATTGTTTGACAGCGTGCACTGATTTGGCGGTGTCCGGTAAGAGGCCCGACAGACCATCCCAAAGCTTTCACGGCAATAAATTTAAAAAGAAAGCCGCGTGGAACCGAAATTTTATAAATAATAAAAAAGTGCTGTAAGATTGAAGTCTTACAGCGCTTTTTTTCGTTTTTTGATAAAAAGCTGGTTTTATTTTTTGGTATAGATATGGGAATGCTGTTTTGCACACGGTTTAAAGTGAAAAAGAGGTTTTACAGCGGTATGAAAAGCAGGATATAGATTCCCCCGGGTGTCATGCCCCGCCCAAAAGATTTTTATAGATATCAAAAATAGCCGCCAATGAAAAACGCTGCGGCTAAGGCTGCAAGGTGTATTTTTGTTGTTATACGACGCGCGCTCAGAAAAACGCTGCCGCATAGGCCGATTGCCCGGCTGCCGCTTCAGCGGCGAGGGCGGGGCTATCGAAATATTTTTATTGCGCAGTAATAAAAAGTTTACGGAAGAGCGAAAACGGCTGCATATTAAGAAGGCTTTTTTGAAGCTGAAAAATGTTTTTTGAGGGGGGCACAAAAAGTTTGAGAAAAACGCAGGGATTATTTGAAAATAGAGAGACCGCGCTTTTTGCAAACAACGCGCCCGCAAGAGAAAAAGCGCAGAGGCCCCTGCCGGATGCCGCATATCTGGAACACAGTGCCTTGGTGCTGGCAAAAACAAACGGTGATTTCACTTTCTCAAAAGCCCCCGGTGAAATAAAGCTTTAAAAATCAACGGGACGATAAACGGCGATAAGGCCCAGCCGTTTTAGGCGCTGAAAAACAAATTTTGTTTTGTCGGCACGGCGGATGCCGGGCTGTACAGCTGCAATGAGAGGGTATTGGCGCCGGTGAGCAGCCAAAACCATCAGCTAAGCCAAAGGTATACGCAGGCATTATAAAAGCATTTTACCGGCAGGCATCTCAAGACGCGCTGAAATATTTTTCATCTGCATCATGTGTCTAGCCGCTGTTAAAACGGCAAT
>JAUNTE010000267.1 GCA_030538855.1 Oscillospiraceae bacterium | reverse complement strand
CCATCAATAAAAAGGAGGCAAGGATATGAAAGCGACTGTAGATCAATTAGGCTGTATCGGCTGCGGCCTGTGCGCCGGTACCTGTCCCGACGTGTTCCATATGAACGGCGAAGGAAAGGCCGAAGGCGCTGAGATACCCGCGGGGATGGAGAGCTGCGCCCAGGAAGCCCGCGATAATTGTCCCGTCAGCGTCATCGATATTCAGGAATGACCCCGGCCACAGGCAAGGCTTTAAAAAAACCGAAACGCTTTCAGGCGCGCCCTGATAAAGCGTTTCTTTTTTATTGCATAAAATGATTTTTACCGTCTTACAGCGGCGGCGGGCCCAGACAAAAACGCCGGATTTTGCGGCGGGTGTAAGGCTGTACTTTTATAAAAAAGAAAAGCCGCCTTAAAGCAGTGCTGAAAAAGAGCGGATGTATATATCCGCTTCTTTTATGATGGCTTCTCTCTCATGGTCCGAGGCTTCATCATATACCCCAACGGTAACAAAGCCGCCGGCCCTGGCGCTTTGAAGCCCCTGCAGCGTGTCCTCAAAAACGGCGCAGTCCGGCGGCTTCAGGCCCATCCTTTCAGCCGTCTTCAGGTAAACGTCCGGGGCGCTTTTGTCACGCCCTGCTTCTTTTGTGGTGACGACGGCGCTGAACAAGCCGCGTACGCCGTTATTTTCCAGCGCAGGGATAAACAGATCCTCTGTCGACGAAGTAGCCGCCCCGATTTGCACCCCTTTTTGTATAAGCGCATCTAAATATTCTTTTGCAAAAGGCTTGAGGGGCACCTCCCGCGCATAGGCCTCCCGCGCCATACGCCGCCACTCCCGCATCAAAGCCTGCGGGGTCTCCTGCAGCTGAAAACGTTCGATGGTATAACACGCTGCCTGAGAAAACTCCATACTGTTTACCGTCTGCATATAATCCGCAGGCAGTGCAATTTTACGGGCGGCGAGAAAAGCTGTATCGATTTTTTCCCACAGCCGCGTCGAATCTAAAAGCGTGCCGTCCAAATCAAAAACAGCGCCTTTCACCTGTTTTATGCTTTCCATATCCTCAGTAGTTCCTCCGCGGCCCTTTTTTCATCCGGCTGAGATACGATCGCCGAGACCACCGCAACGCCGTCAATGCCGGTATCTTTCAAAAGCGGAAGGGTCTGCCGGTTGACGCCGCCAATGGCAACCACCGGTATACGCACCGCTTTGCGTATACCGCGCAGTTCTTCTGCCGTCACCTGCGCCGCGTCGTCTTTTGTCCGGGTGGCAAACACAGCCCCCACCCCAATGTAGTCGGCGCCCTCCCGCTCGGCCTGCAGCGCCTCCTGCAGGCAGCGGACAGATACGCCCACGATCTTGTCTTTCCCCATCAGCGCCCGCGCCGCCTTACAGGGCAGGTCGCTTTGTCCCACATGTACGCCCGCCGCGCCCACGGCCAGCGCAATATCGGCCCGGTCGTTGATGATCAGCGGCACGCCGTAGGCGTCGGTGATTTTTTTCACCCGCAGGCCCAGTTCATAAAACGCCCTGCCTGAACAGTTTTTTTCACGCAGCTGCACCAGTGTAACCCCTCCCTCCAACGCCGCCTTTACGCTCTCCTCTATCGTGGCGCTCGTCATCAGCGTCCTGTCGGTACACAGGTAGAGAGAATAATCAACGTTAACCTTCATAGGTGACCCTGCCCCTTTTTCCCAGCGTCTCATCATCCATCCGGCTCAGCGCGTCAATGATGCCGGTACGCAGGCTTCCGGTGCCCGCCCCGCCGTTTTTTTCATAGGCGATCTCTCCCGCAATACCCATACCGGCCACCGCGCTCACCACCGCTGAAAAAACGTCCTGGGCCGCAGCCGCATAGGCGCCCAGCATGCCGGAGAGCATGCACCCCGTCCCCGTGACCCGGCTCATCTCCGGCACCCCGTTTTTCACCCGGGCAAGTTTTTCACCGTCGGTAATCACGTCCTCCGCGCCGGTAACCACAACGATACAGCCGTATTTTTTCGCGGCGGCGCGGGCTACGGCTGCCGCGTCGTTCTTCCTGTCGGCTTCGCCTGCGTCCACCCCCCGCGTGCGGGCCTTTATCCCCGCCACAAACGAGATCTCAGAAAGGTTCCCTCTGATAACCGTAAAATCCAGCTCTGCCAAAAGTTTTTCCACCGTCCTGTTCCGCAGGGCCGAAGCCCCTGCGCCAACAGGGTCAAAAACAACGGGGACGGCATTCTGGTTTGCCGCTTTTCCCGCTTTCTGCATAGCCGAGACCGTCCTGTCATTCAGCGTGCCTATATTCAGCACCACCGCGCCGCTGGCGGCGGCGATCTCAGCGGCCTCGCCGGTATCGTCCGTCATAATGGGCGAGCCGCCGCAGGCAAGCACCACGTTTGCCACGTCGTTTACCGTTACATAGTTTGTGATGCAGTGCACCAGCGGGACGCTTTTTCTCACGCTCTCGATTTCATTGCCTGTCATTTTCTATCGCCTGCCATTTCTTAAAAATATAAACGGTGGGTTTGATTTTTTCAAACAGCCGCTAAGGATAAAAGCGGTAAAAGTGATTGGTCGGCCCATAGCCTTTTCCCAACTTATGCGCGTGTTCAATAGCCCCTGTCACATACGCCTTTGCCTTTTCCACAGCGCCTTCCAGGGTATCGCCCAGCGCCAGATAAGAGGCCACCGCGCTTGAGAGGGTGCAGCCGGTGCCATGGGTATTTTTCGTCCTTATCCTTTTTTCGGTAAAGGTGTGATACGTCCGGCCATCATATAAAACATCCAGCGCATCCCCCGTTAAATGGCCGCCCTTGAGCAAAACGGCCCCTGCGCCCATCCCCACGATTTTTTTCGCCGCTTTTTTCATATCCTCCACGCCTTCGATCTGCATCCCGGTGATTTTTTCCGCCTCGGGCAGGTTGGGGGTAAGCAGCGTGGCGATGGGAAGCACGGCGTCTATCAGCGTGCCGGCAGCGGCCTCCTGCATCAGCGGGCATCCGTTTTTCGCATACATCACCGGGTCTACAACAACATGCTTTGGGCTGTACTGGTTTATTTTTTCAGCTACCGTTTTCATACATACCGGCGTAGAAAGCATGCCGATCTTTACGGCGTCCACCTCGATATCCTCAAAAACGGCGTCGATCTGATCCGCGATGACCTTAGCGGACACATCCTCGATCGAAATCACCCGGCTGGTGTTTTCCGCCACGACGGATACGATCACACTCATTCCAAACACGCCGATGGCGGACATGGTTTTGATGTCCGCCTGGATGCCCGCCCCGCCGCTGCAGTCTGATC